>DATENK010000664.1:0-2787 GCA_035275085.1 Verrucomicrobiia bacterium
CGCGAACGCTGAACTTCAAATCCTGCTCGCGCTTGACCATTGCGTGCTGGGGGCGGTTGAGCACGAGCAACTGGTATCTCATGTTGCAAAGGCAACCGGTCAGCCACGCGCGGCCTTGCTGGCTGTGTTCTCGCATACGCATGGCGCGGGCTTGATGGGATTGGAAAGAGCCTCGCTGCCCGGCGGAGATTTGATTCCTGGCTACTTGCGCGGCATTGGCGAGCGCGTCGCGGAATTAGTGAACGAGGCGCTGGGCAGAATGACTGACGCCGACATCGTTTACGGCACAGGTCGCTGCAACCTTGCCGCAAATCGCGATTTCTTCGACGCTGTGACGAACCAATTCGTCTGCGGTTTCAATCCGGCTGGGATCGCGGACGATACGTTACTGCTGGCACGCGTGACTAAGACTGGCGGAAAGGCCCTTGCCACGATCGTGAATTACGCCTGTCACCCGACAACACTCGCGTGGGAGAACACCCTCATTAGCCCGGACTATGTGGGTGCGCTGCGCGAAGTGGTGGAGCGCGAGACGGGTGCGCCGTGCCTTTTCCTGCAAGGCGCCAGCGGCGAGCTGGGTCCGGTCGAAGGTTACGTTGGCGATCCAGGTATCGCAGACCGGAATGGACGTCAACTCGCCTATGCCGCGATGTCGACGCTCACCGCATTGCCGGCAGCGGGCACGCGCTTCCGCTACACCGGGCCGGTGGTGTCCGGCGCGACGCTTGGGGCCTGGGCACATGAACCGTTGTCCGCCGAAGAGTTGGCCGCGCAAAGTCGCTGGCAACTGTGGCGCTGGAATGAGCCGTTACCGTATCGCTCCGGTCGACCAAAGGCGGCGCAGGTCGAAGCCGAGTTGAGGCAGTTCCAGGCGGAAAAAGAAGCTGCATTGGCGAATGGAAATCCAACGCGCGCGGCCGAGTGTCACGCGCTGGCCGAGCGCAAGACACGATTATTGCACCGGCTCTCGCACTTGCCTCCGGGCGAAACATTTCCGCTCCAAACCGTCCTCTGGCGGATCGGTGATGCGTTTTGGCTAGGAGTGCAGGGAGAATTTTACAGCCTGTTCCAGACGGAACTGCGCCGCCGTTTTCCGAACGTGCCGATTGTCATTGCCACGCTCGCCGCTGACTGGGGCGCGTCTTACTTGCCCTCGCGCGAAACATACGGCAAGGGCATTTACCAGGAAAGCATTGCGGTCGTCGCGCCGGGCGGCTTGGAACAAGTCCTTGAATCCGTAGCAAAACGCGTCGAACAAAGTCTCCGGGAGGCACCCCTCGCATGAAAATCAATAAAATCGAAACGCTGGTGTGTCATGCGCGCATGCGCAATTGGATTTTCGTGAAAGTTGTCACGGATCAGCCGGGGCTCATCGGGTGGGGCGAAGCCACACTCGAATGGCACACGCGGAGTGTCGTGGGCGCGATCGAAGATCTCGCGGAACTTCTCCTCGGCGAAGACCCCACGCGGCCCGAGCATCTCTGGCAAGTGATGTATCGACAGCATTTCTGGCATGGGCACGGAATCGTGCGCGCAACAGCGATTGCTGGCATCGACATTGCGCTATGGGACATTGTTGGCAAGGTCGCTGGTTTGCCGCTGGCCAAAGTCTTCGGCGGGCCGGTGCGCGAGTTCGTACGCACCTATTGCCATCTCGGCGGCGGGCGGATGGAGGATTTTTACGATACGCCCATCGACAACGCGAACCGTTTCGCTGACCTGGCACGCACCGCGGTCGCCGAAGGCTTTACGGCTTTCAAGAGCATGGCCGTGCCGAGCACGATGCCGATCGAGGGATTAAAGCCGGTCAAAGCCGCGGAAGCCGCCGTTGCCGCCATGCGCGACGCGGTGGGGCCGGAAATCGACATCATGGTGGATTGCCACGCCCGTCCGTCGCCAGCCATGGGATTGCGCTTTGGGAAGGCGTTGGATCCGTACGGCCTCTATTTTCTGGAGGAGCCGTGCTGGCCCGAGTGTGTGGATGGTCTTGCGAAGATCAACGCAGCGCTGGTCACCCCGGTCGCGACGGGAGAGCGCGTGACGCATCTCGAGGCGTTCAAGGCGCTTTTCGATCGGCGGGCGTGCGAAATCTGTCAGCTCGACCTCACGCACTGCGGCGGCTTCACGGCGGCGCGACGGGTGGCGGCGCTGGCGGAGTCGCATCGCATCGCGTTGGCGCCGCACAACCCGCAGGGACCGGTGAGCACGGCAGCGTCGTTGGAGTTTGGTTTTTCCCAACCGACTTACGTGATCTGCGAGACGGTCCATAACGACGTGCCATGGCGGCAGGATGTGGTGGAGGAGGGATTCACGGTCGAGAAAAAGGGACGCATCGTCCGGCCAAATAGGAAATCTGGGCTCGGTATCACCATCAACGAAAACGCAGTAAAAAAACATCCCTTCCAACAAGAGTTGCCTCAACGCGTTTTTTATTCTGATGGCGCGGCCGGCGATTGGTAAACACTCACACAACTGGATTTTTCATCAGTTGCTCGAGCTTCGCGGTGGAGAATTCTGTAGATTTGCAGAGTTGAATTAAAGGCCGTTCGTAGCGCTCGACGGCGGCCACTGCGTTCAACAATGCGCCGACCTGATCGGCTGGAATCGTAATGGCGCCATGCTTGTCAGCGTGAATCAGGTCTCCGGGCCGAACCGTCATCCCGTCGACGGTCACGCGATTGTTGAAATCTTCGGGATAGGCCCAAACATGGGAGACTGCGACACCCGAAGCAAAGAAATGAAACCCAAGCGGCTGGACGTCGTCCACGTCGCGCACGGTCCCGTTCG
>DATENK010000665.1:0-6417 GCA_035275085.1 Verrucomicrobiia bacterium
TATTCCGAGCCTGAGTTCCACGCAGGCGTTCTCCGTGATCGTCCGCGAAGTGAATAGCGCACCGTTCTTCATCAATGTCGTTCCCGACGTTCAAGTCGATGAGGAAACGAGTTTCAACTACACCGTCGAAGCCTCCGACAGCGACATCCCGCTCAATTCGCTTACCTGGCAGCTCGGTCCCAACGCGCCCATCGGCATGAGCATCAATCCCGCCAACGGCACTTTGAGTTGGCTACCCGGCGAATCGCGCGGTCCGGGTGAATACCCGCTCACCATCACCGTGCGCGACAACGGCAGCCCGCAACTTAGCGCCACGCGTTCGTTGCGCGTCATCGTCCGCGAAGTGAACCGCGCGCCCAATCTCGATCCGATTCCGACTCAGGTAACACTCGTCGAAAGCACGCTCACCGTCTCTGCCTCCGCAACCGATCCCGACGTGCCTGCACAACAATTCTTTTTCAGCCTCGCGCCGGGCGCCCCGCGCGGTGCACGCATCGATGCGGCTAGTGGCGTCTTTACTTGGACCCCCACGCGCTCTTTCGCAATGACCACGAATCCTGTCACCGTTCGCGTCACGGACAACGGCGTGCCCTCCCTGAGCGCGGAGCAGACGTTCTCCATCATTGTCGGCGACCTCCTGGAAGCGCGACTGGGCGCTGGCGTCGTTCTTTCGGGCGGCTCCAACACGGTCCCGATCACCATTTACACCACCACGCCCGCGACGAACGTGACGTTCGACTTTGAAATGCACGTAAACCGTCTCGCAAATTTCAGCCTCGATCCGCCGGCCGCTCCGCTTAGCTCGGCAACGTTGCAACCATTAGGTGGCAATCGCTACCGCGTCCAACTCGGCGCGGCTGCGAGCCAGCACTTCGCAGGCGAACAAATCGTCTCGCACCTGCGCTTCACCGCGCTCTCAGGGTTGCCCTCGACCTTTGTGCCATTGGAAGTCCTGACTGTCACTGCGCGTCAGACGGACGGCGAACCCGTGCCACGCGCGCTTGGCAGCGACGGCCGTGTCGTCTATCTCGGCAACGAACCACTCCTCGAAATCCTTCCGCGTCAGGACCATCTTGATCTAACCCTCTACGGTATCCCGGCGCCGAGCTATACCATAGAATCCAAAACATCCCTCGTCCCAACCGTCAACTGGGCGCAATACTGGCAAGGTCCGTCGAGCAACCTCTCCGAAGTATTCTCGGTTCCACCGACCAACCAGATGAGATACTTCCGTGCTCGTCGACCATAAGTCAGAAGATCGATTCAACTCCGTGACTTGACGCTGCCCTGTCAGCCCGATGGCCCTATTCGACCAATTCCCGTCCGCAGGCGGATAATCAGGCCGTTGGACGGATGCCAATCTTCGCATGGACCAGGAGGACCATGTCCAGCAAGCTCTTCATTGCCTCAGCTTCGGCATCTGAAATGGTAATTCTAAATTCCTCGGCGAGGGCGTGAACGATCTTGAGATCCGCCAGCGAATCAAGATCCCACAGGAAGGAAAGCTTTTCGACCAATTCGTCCCGGGCACGAATGAGAAACAGGTCCACTTCAAGGATGTCGCAGAGGATCCGCCGGATGCGCACCACGGTATCGAAAGCCACACCGCGAGGCCGGAAGCATCGCTCCCACAGTTGCACGTCATCCAAGGGCTCACGCCCAGCGAAGATACGGTCCACTTCTCCTTGTTTGACCGGGCAGCGAAGCCCCGTCCCAAACCCCTCAGTACCCGATACGTTCATCATGGACGGCTTCATTTTGCAGTGTCGAACCCCGGAGAACAAGGGCCGAATCCACGCGTCCAATTCCAAGTTGCGACTTGACGGGCGGCCATCTGTGGTAATATGTGGCGTAGAATAAACTTCCTATGAACACGCCGGGAAAGTCGGGTCCATTTGTCGCTGTAAGTTTCCTGATCCTCGTGACTGGGGCGATGCGGCTTTTGGGAGACGACGAGGCGCCATTGGCCGGCCACTCCCTTCATGGCGAAGCATTCAATGAGGGCCCGCGGCAGGCGGCTTATTTGATGGACGGCATGCCGAAAATCGATTTTCCCGTTTCCACCACTAACGCTCTCACGCAAAAATTCTTCAATCAAGGCATCGGGCAACTCCACGGCTTCTGGTATTTTGAGGCGGAACGCTCTTTCCGCCAGGCGGCGAAGCTGGACACCAATTGCGTGATGGCCTGGTGGGGCATGGCGATGGCGAATGTGCTCAACGAAAAGCGCGCCAAAGACTTCATCAAGCAGGCGGTCGCCCGAACCAACGCTGCGAGTATCACGCGGCGCGAACAGCTCTATATCGATTCGCTTTCCAAGTTTTATGGCAAAGAAAAGCGTGATGACGCGGACGCCAGCCGGCATCGCGAATACGTGCGCAGCCTGGAGCAGCTTATTGAGGAATTTCCCGACGACATGGAAGCGAAGGCATTCCTCGCCTTTAAGATTTACGACAATGCCGGGCGGTTGAAGATATCGAGCCATGTGGCGACCGACGCCTTGGCGCAGCAGGTCCTTGCGACGAATCCTTTGCACCCGGTTCAGCATGCGCGCATTCACTTGTGGAACAACGAAGCGGACCGCCGCGCCTTGGACGCAGCCGCGCGTTGCGGTCAGGGTTCGCCCGGCATCGCGCACATGTGGCATATGCCCGGGCACACTTACTCGGCTTTGCATCGCTACGCCGACGCCGCGTGGCAACAGGAAGCTTCAGCGCGCGTCGATCACGCCTACATGATCAAGAACCGCGTGCTACCCGACCAGATTCACAATTTTGCGCACAACAACGATTGGCTCGTGAGAAACCTGAATTATCTCGGCCGTGTCCACGACGCGATCGATCTCGCCCGGAACATGATCGAACTGCCGCGGCACCCCAAATACAATATCATCACCCGATCGACTTCCACTAACTCCCCGGGCGAACCTACAGACGCCTACAACGCAAGCAGGCCGCGCGACAGCAGCGCAGCCTACGGTCGAACCCGATTGTTAGAAACGCTGGTGACATGGGAATTGTGGGATGATCTCCTCGCCTTGGAGAACACCATGTATCTTGACCCCACCGATTCGCCTGAGCTGGAAGCGAAGCGCATCAAAGCTTTGGCCCTCGCTGCCTTCGCCAAAGGTGACACTAATAAAGCCGCAAAAAAGTTCGAAGAACTCGAGAGCCTTTTGAAGAAAGAGCGCGAATTGCGCCACTCGGACGTCGACGCCGCCGAAGCCAGGGCACGGGCAGACAAAAAGACAGACGATCAGGTGTCCAAAGCGATGACCGATGCTCTCGACGCTCACAAAGACCGCATTCGCCGCATCGAACGAGCGATTTCCGAACTCCGCGTTTATGACGCAGTCGCCCGGGACGATAAGGACGACGTTCGCAAGCTTTTGGCGGACGCCAGTGACATTCCGAAGCCGCGCCTGTCGCAGATTTGGCTGCAATTGAGCGAAAACGAAAAAGCGCGCGACCTGGCCAAAGAGGCGCTAAAGGGCGCGACGAACGAGGTGCAGGTCCTCGCGAATTATGTGGATGTGCTCTGGCGTTGCGACGAGACAGAGAAAGCAACCGAGCAATTCGAACGATTGCGCAACATTAGCTCGCTCGCTGATGGCGACTTGCCGATTTTGAAGCGCCTGGCGCCGTTGGCGAAGCAGCTTAAACTTCCAGATGATTGGCGCGCGCCTTATCAGCCCGCGACCGACGTCGGCATCCGTCCGTCCCTCGATTCGCTTGGACCGTTCCGCTGGCACCCGAGTCCCGCGCCGGATTTTTCACTCACCGGCCTCGACGGGAAAACCATCTCGCTGAAAAGTTACCACGGCCGGCCAGTCGTGGTCCTCTTTTATCTTGGATATGGTTGCCGCCATTGTCTCGAGCAACTGAATGCCTTTGGTCCGAAGACAGAACGTTTCCGTGATGCAGGCATTTCGATTCTCGCCGTGAGCACCGATTCGATCAGCGCCCTGCAAAAAACGTTCGATCAAAGCACGTCAGAGGAAGGCTTCCCGTTTCCGATTGTTTCGGACGAAAAGAAAGAAATCTTTCGCAAGTATCGCGCCTACGACGACTTTGAAGACATGCCTTTGCACGGCACCTTTCTCGTTGATGGCAAGGGCCTGGTACGCTGGCAGGACATCAGTTTTGACCCGTTTGTCGACGTGGATTTTCTGCTTAAAGAATCGCAGCGCCTCCTGAAATTGCCTGTCGCGCCCACGCTCGCCACCTCCGGAAAGATCAAATCTTATGCTGCCGAAGTGAAAGGCGGCGAGAAACTGATCTTGCATCGCTGAGATGGCCGATTTCGTTTCCCATCTGGAATGCGCGCTCTGCCAGAAACGCTATGACGCGCTGCAGATTCACAATCTTTGTGCCGATTGCCAGCGGCCGCTTTGGGTCAGGTATGATTTAGTGACGCTGCGTAAGCGAGTCTCGAAATTCGCCCTGGTCCAGCGTCCACCGACGCTCTGGCGGTATCAGGAGTTGCTCCCCCTCCGCGATCCTGCACAAGCGGTTTCACTTGGTGAAACGATGACGCCCCTGCTGCAAACCAAACGACTTGCGACGCATTTCGGGATGGCGAACCTTTGGATAAAGGACGAAAGCAGGTTGCCGACGGGCAGCTTCAAGGCGCGCGGGATGGCGCTCGCCGTCTCGAAGGCGAGGGAGTTCGGGATCAAGCGTGTCGCCTGCCCCACTGCGGGCAATGCCGGTGGCGCGATGGCCGCTTACGCGGCACGCGCGGGGATGGAAGCTCATGTTTTCATGCCCGAAGACACACCCGTCATCAACCAGAAGGAATGTTTTCTCGCGGGCGCGAAAACATTTTTGGTCAATGGTCTGATCACCGATTGCGGACGCATCGTGAACGAAGGTAAGTCGAAGAAAGGATGGTTCGATCTGTCCACGCTCAAGGAGCCGTATCGGATCGAAGGAAAAAAAACCATGGGGCTCGAATTGGCAGAGCAGTTCGATTGGGAACTGCCGGACGTGATCCTCTATCCAACCGGCGGCGGCACTGGACTGATTGGAATGTGGAAGGCGTTCCAGGAACTCGAGGCGCTTGGCTGGCTCGCCTCGCCAACAAAACCGCGGATGATCTCCTGCCAGAGCGACGGTTGCGCGCCGATCGCAGTTGCGTTTCAAAATGGGGAGCGGTTTGCGAAAAAATTCGAGAACGCCGCCACGGTCGCCAGCGGCATTCGCGTCCCCGCCGCCGTGGGCGATTTCATGATACTCGACGCCGTGCGCCAGAGCGGTGGCCTCGCGCTCGCTACGCCGGAAGCCGACATTCCCAAATGGATGAAACTCGCCTGTTCCACCGAAGGCATCGCGCTCTGCCCGGAAACCGCCGTTTGCCTCGGCGTCCTCGAAACACTGCTTGCTCAGGGGAAAATCAAACCGGCGGAACGCGTCGTCATCTTCAACACCGGCGCCGCGCAAAAGTATCCTGAAGCCGTACACGAAAAACTACCCCGCCTCGACATCGCTAAGGCGACACCGTGGGACGAACTTTAACCAGGGTCATCGAAATAGGTAGGGTCATCGCCCTGCGATGACCGGCCTGCGCGACGCGCCATCCCCACTTCCATGTCGCTCACGCGAAATAATTGCGCCCTGACGCCTTCTGACGCTCCCGGGGGGTCCCCCCCTCCCGCTCCCGCGAACCACCCAGCCCTTTCCAGGAGTAATCCGAAGGAATCGGAAGCGCGCATTCAACCGCTTCCGGATTTGTGATTCGCAACTTCCATCGAGCTGCGTATAATCGGCCCGCATGTTCGCGGACATTCGGTCAGTG
Source organism: Verrucomicrobiia bacterium (assembly GCA_035275085.1). Classification (GTDB taxonomy): domain Bacteria; phylum Verrucomicrobiota; class Verrucomicrobiia; order Limisphaerales; family DATENK01; genus DATENK01. The sequence continues at coordinate 5,797 of DATENK010000665.1, forward strand.
CATTTTGTCGGGATTGGCGGGACGGCGATGGCAGCGGTAGCGGCTGCCCTGCAAGAGAAGGGCGTCAAGGTTTCGGGATCGGACCAAAACATTTACCCGCCCACGTCCACGTTTCTGGCCGAGCGGAAGATGGATGTGCGGATCGGGTATTCGGAGCAGAACCTTGCACATCGGCCGGACCTGGTAGTGATTGGTAACGCGATTTCCCGGGGAAACGTGGAGGCGGAAGTCGCACTGGAGCGGCGCATGCGATACTGCTCGTTGCCGGAACTGCTGAAGGAATTTTTCATTCGCGGAAAGCGGTCGATCGTCGTTTCTGGCACGCATGGCAAGACCACGACTACGTCGCTGCTGACGTGGGTTTTCGAGCACAACGGGCTGGACCCCAGTTTCCTGATCGGCGGCATCCCTAACAATTTTACCCAGGGCGCGCGGTTCACCGACAGCGAATGGTTTATCGTTGAAGGGGACGAGTACGACACCGCGTTTTTCGACAAGCGCAGCAAGTTCGTTCATTACCTTCCAGAGGTCGTCATCATCAACAATCTGGAATTCGATCACGCCGATATCTTTGAGAATTTGGGAGTGATCCAAACCTCGTTCAAACGGCTGATCAATTTG
>DATENK010000666.1:0-13954 GCA_035275085.1 Verrucomicrobiia bacterium
CCTTGCAGATCCTCCAAATCCAAGCTCCCTCACTCGCCGGTGCTCTCTTGAATTGGAAACCTCTCAACCTCTCTCTCGCCCATCACGCGTACTTGCCAAAACCATATCACAGGGGTCACGATCTACCCAGATATCCCTAAAGCGCTACAACCTGGCACGGGCATTACGGACCATTGCCGCTTGGGATTTCCTCCAATATCTGATAATGATTTAGCGTGACTCAACCTGCGGACCATTCCGCTGATTTGAAGGCGCAACTGGAGCGTTTGCGCCAGCTTTACCATGTCAGCAACGTCATCCACTCCAGCCTTGATCCACAGGAAGCGTTACAATTAATCCTCGAGCAAGCCATTCGCCTCACTCGCGCCACCAGCGGTTCGGCGATTTTGATCAATCCCACCACGCGATTTTTGGAAATTCATGCCGCTCGCGGCCTGCCGCCAGAGGCCGCCGGCCTGAAACTGCGTGTAGGGGAAGGTATCACGGGGCACGTCGCACTCACCGGAAAAGCCGCACGGATCGGCAATGTCCGCGCTGATCCGCGTTACGTGGAGGTGTCGCGTGAGATCAATTCGGAATTGGCAGTGCCGTTGGAAGTCCGCGGCGAGTTGCGCGGCGTCTTGAACGTTGACTCAACGGAGCTAAACGCGTTTTCGGAAAGCGATCAGGAGTTGCTGCAGGAACTCGCCGTGCATGCCTCCAACGTGATTCACAATACCTGGCTGTACGAGCAAATTCGCCTCAAGGCGCGGCTGCTCGAAACCCTGGTTAGCATCGGGCAAACCATTACCTCCACGCTGAACCTGGATGAGACGCTCGGCGTGATTACACGGGAAGCTTGCTCGCTAATGGGCGGCAAAATGAGTTCGCTCCTGCTGCTGGATGATTCGCGCCAATGGCTCGATTTGCGCGCGCATTTCGGCGCTGGCGAACCCTACGTCCAGAAACCGCGACTTAACGTCGATGACAGCGTGGTGGGCGTCGTGGTCCGCCGCAGAAAACCTCTGCAGGTCGACGACGTCCAAAACTCCGCGCGCTACCAGAACGTCGCCGTCGCGCAGAAAGAAGGTTTGATATCGCTGATCAGCGTCCCGTTGCTCTTTCGTGGCGAGGTCATTGGTGCGCTCAATGTTTACACCGGCCATCCTTATAGTTTCTCGAATGAGGAAATACGCATCCTCTCAGCGCTCGCGGATCTGTCCGCAATCGCCATCGAAAAGGCTCGCCTTTATGAGCGTGTCGTCGATGTGGAAGAACACTTGCGCCAAAACGAAAAACTGTCGGCGCTTGGGCTGCTCGCCGCGGAAGTTGCCCATGAAATCCGCAATCCGCTCACCGTACTTAAGATGCTCTATCATTCGATGGATCTGAAGTTCCCGGCCGGTGATCCGCGCACTCGTGATGCGGAAATCATGGGGGAAAAAATGGAGCACCTGAATCGCATCGTGGAAAAAATTCTCGATTTCGCGCGGACCACCGAGCCGAAACTCCAGCCTGTGAACCTGAACAAGCTTGTCGATGACCTTGGCCTTCTCACGCGACACAAATTGCGTAATCAACATATCCACCTCGAAAAGCATTTAGACGCGCACCTGCCGCAGATCATGGCGGATCCGATGCAGCTGGAGCAGGCGTTCCTGAACCTCACCCTCAATGCAGTCGAAGCCATGTTAAACGGTGGCAAGCTCCGCATCGCGACGCGTGCAAATGGTTCATCGGTTGAAGTTGAATTCCAGGACTCCGGCGAAGGTATGACCCTGGAGCAATCACAGCAGGCGTTCACCTCCCTGCTGAACACAACCAAACCCAAAGGCGCCGGCCTTGGTCTGGCCATCGTGAGCCGCGTCGTTGAAGCACACCGCGGCCGAACTGCCATCCAATCCGCTAAAGGCAAGGGCACCACCATTACGCTCTCATTTCCGATCGGCTGATAAATCCCGCGAAGCGATTGGACCGCGGCAGTCCGTTGCCGGTTTCATTGCGGCTGGGGCCAGCGCGTGTTCTCCCACTGCGACCACAACTCATAATTGTCGCCGACACGCTTGTAACGCAACGGTTTCCCATCTCCAAAGTCGACCGGCACTCCCGCCAAAATTTCTGGCACGAGTTCGTACAGCTTTTCTGGATAGCGTCCATAACGCAGCCGGTAGCGCTCCAATCCGATCGCCGTCAGCGCAAGTTGCCGCTCAACTTCGCCTTTGATTGCGCGAATCAAAGCTTTTTGAAGGTTGGGTATGAGAGCCTGGGCCATCGGATATCTATATTCCGCAAACCAACCCCGCTTCGGCATTGCGACCAGCCGTTTCTGCAATTCGGCGCCTGAGGACTTCTGCCGGGCGGCGCGCAGGGCGTCCAAAAAGTGCTGCATGGTCTGAAGGAACGTCAATTCATCACCACTCGCCAAAGCGACTTTCCAGATCGGCGCATACATCGCTTCCCCCACCGAATCAAACGGCTGAGTCAACCCTGGATCATTCGAGGGGCGGCCGTGCGCAATTTCGAAGTAGTCCAGCCCGCGCGCACGCTCCATCTCCAGCGCAAACTCCAGGGTAGGCAGCAGCTTCACCTCGCGCCAGGCAGCCTGCAAACGAGCTAACTGCTCGTCGCTCCACCCACTGGCTTGCAAGGCTTCCCATGTAGCTGCAAATCCAACTCCCGATAGGGCGACTCGGATCATTTGAAAAACTAAAGTGCCCTCCTCCTCAAAGCAGTCCGCGAGGTTCAACAAGGCAATCAAGTAACTGAGCGCTTCCTCCTGGCGCCCGCGATTCAACTCGATCACGATTGCCGCTGATAAACGGTGCGAGGTGGCACGAAGCTCTATCAGCGCGGAGCTTGGGAACGTGCTCCAGTTTGTTTGGTCCCAGCCCAGGTCCCTCTCCGGTGTGCGTAATGCATCCCGCATGGCTATTAACGCGCCTTCCGCGAGATCGACTTGCTTGTGCATGGCCAGCCACTCGTTCGTCTTTTTCCAGGCAGGCATTGCTCGCCCGTCCGCACCAATCTGCATCAGCTCAAACGTCGGCGGCCCTGGGCCGAACTGACGATTGGCAGCGACAAGACGCGGGATCAACAAATTGGTGAGGCCGGGTGGGGAGGAAAGCAGTTCTGAGACAAGCAGCTTCTCCCCTTTCGCGCGCAACGTGCGTTTGTAGCCCTCCAGGCGGGGGTCGCTCCAGCCACGCAACAAAATGATTATCCCGGCGACAAACACCGCCGCAACAGCGACAACCACCGCGGCGCGCAGCAACACGCGTTTCATCCGTGGACCCTGTGCCGCGCGAGTTGCCAGATAATGTTCGCGGCGTATCCCATCGCCACCACGACCAGGCACACGCCCGAGACGTGTTCCATGCGCAAGAGCGTTTTTTCCGTCAAACGCCCGTGGCCCCTGGCTGCAAACCAGCTCAGACCCACAAACCAAATCCCTGTCCCGCCGGCCACGCCAAGAATGCACGCGGTCTTGCCTGGCCCGGTCGGTCGTACCCAATCATGCGCGATAAACCCCGCTGATAAAATGATCCAGCCTAACAACACCCCCGGATTCGCCATGGTTCGCACAAAACCAATCATGAACGCCGAATGCGGATGCAGCCGCTCCTCGATGCGTGTTTCTATCGGTGTCGCGGTCGGCACCTTGCGCGCGACCAGAAACTTGATGCCGAGATACAACATGAACACGAAGCTAAACAATTCCATGGATGCCTTGATCAACCCGTGCTGAAAGAACGACGCAAACCCCGTGAAGGCTATCGCGCAGTAAATCACTTCCATTATAACAGCGCCGATGCTGATAAGTAGCGCCACATTAAGGCCCCGTCGCGCGCCTTCATTCAAAATCGTGAGATTAATTGGCCCAACCGGAATCGACAGGAGAAACCCGCTCAGAAAACCAGTGATTGCTGCCAGCGCCAGCGGCGGGATCGAGAACATTGCGCAGCAGCTTTAAAGCGCCCGTATGCGACGTCAAGCAATTCGCAACCGGACCGGGCCCCGCCCACCTAAGGCGCGCCGGCGCTGCATTGCCGGCGTTTGCGGCGCAGCATGCGCAAATGACGGAAGCTAACCAGTTTGCGTTCGTTCTCGTCCCAAAGCCGGAAGGTAAAGGACTTGAAACTCGACCAAAGCGTAACTGGTTTCACCGTCTGGAAAAGCGGCTCTGCCTCATGGCACTTCTCGAGATGGTAATTCGGTATGCGCGGACTCAGATGATGGATGTGATGAAAACCGATGTTGCCGGAGAACCATTGCAGGATTTTCGGCAGCTTGTAGAACGAACTGCCCTTCAGCGCGGCTGTCGTGTAATCCCATTGGTCGCTGCGTTCCCAATAGACGCCTTCGAATTGGTGTTGCACATAGAATAGCCAGACCCCCGCCGACGTCGCCACCCCCACCACTATAAGTTGAATGACCAGGTACGCCTCCCAGCCGAAGGCCATGCTGAGCGCCACAACCATGGCGGCGAGCGCAAAGTTGGTTAAATACACCGACCGCCGTTCTTTCTTTCCCGCGCCGTCGGTCACGAATCGTTCGCGAATCAAAAACAGGAACAGCGGTGCGATCACAAACAGCACCACGGGGTTGCGTGCCAGGCGATAAGCAAATCGTTTCCAGCGCGAGGATTCCAAATATTCCTGCACTGTGAGCGTCCAGATGTCCCCCGTTCCGCGCCGGTCGAGGTCGCCGGAGGTGGCATGGTGAACCGAATGCTCCCAACGCCAATGAAAGTATGGCGTGAACGTCAAAAAGCCCGTGATCGTACCGAGGATGTGGTTCGCGCGCTGCGATCTAAAAAACGAGCCGTGGCCGCAATCATGAAAAATGATGAAAACACGCACCAGGAACCCGGCCGCAAGAATTGCCAGCGGCACCGTGAGCCACCATGAAATGTGAACGGTGAAATACATCAGGACCCACAGGCCGCCGTAGGGCACCAAAGTATTCAGGACCTGCCAAACGCCCCGGCTGATCGACGGCTTCTGGTAACGCGCGACAATCGCTTTCCATGATAAAGCCGAATTGGCCATCATTATTGCTCCCTCCAGGGTTCGCTGAATTGCATCGCGACGAACTTACCCCTGACTTGCCCTGTCAGCAATTGAAAATCAATGCACTTCAGCATTTTACAAGAGCGGCTGTCCGCTTGAACTGCGGGTTCGCTTCCAACAGAATCGCCCGAATATGCGCAACCCAACTCTTCCTCGCCGGCGGTTTCTGCAAACCACCGCCACTGCCGCCGGCGCATTGACCTTTGCTCGCCTGTCTTCCTCAGGGGTCATCGGCGCCAATGATCGCATTCGGTTCGCTGTCATCGGCTGCGGCGGCATGGGCACGGGCCACTTGCACAGCCTGGTGAAACGTAGCGCGGACGATAACATCAAGGTCGTCGCGGTTTCGGACGTTTACCGACGCCGGCTCACCCGCGCGAAGAGCATTTGCCAGGGCGACGCCTTCCCCGATTATCGCAAATTGCTCGAACGCGACGACATCGATGCCGTCCTCATCGCGACGCCCGACCATTGGCACGCCAAAATCTCCATGGACGCGATGGATGCAGGCAAACACGTCTATGTGGAAAAGCCCATGACCCATACCGTCGAGCAAGCGCTGGCGCTGCGCGACGCCGTCAAACGCACCCGTAAAACCCTCCAGGTGGGCCCGAACGGCACGGCCAACGACAGCTACTGGCAGGCGCATGAAGCGATCAAAGCCGGGCGGATCGGCCAGGTCACGTGGGCCCACGCGAGCTACAATCGCAACGCGCGTATTTGCCTCTTCAACGATCACCAAAAGATCGATCCCACTGCCGGCCCCGACAAGACCGGCGACGATTATATCGATTGGGACATGTGGCTCGGTCACCAATGGAATCTGGCGCCGAAGATACCATGGAACCCCGAACACTTTTTCCGGTTCCGGAAGTATTGGCCTTACAATGGCGGCGTAGCCACCGACCTCTTATATCACAAACTCGCACCGCTCCTGATCGCTATCGCGGGCCCGAATGGCGAATATCCGATCCGTGTCAACGCCAACGGCGGCCTTTATGTCGAGAAGGACGGTCGCGACATTCCGGACACGTTCCTTATGACGGCCGATTACCCGAGCAATTGGTCGCTCTTCCTCGTCAGCACGCTCACGAACGATGCCGGGTTGCCTGATCGCATTTACGGCAAATACGGCACTATGGAACTCGGCGGCGAGCCGTCTCTCAAAGTGAACGGGCCTTACGCCGAGGAATTTAAAGCGAAAAACGACGGCAAGGAAGAATGCCGCATCCCGGTGAAGCAGCGCCGCGACCTCGAAGGCAACTTCATTGACGTTCTCCGCGGCAAAGAAAAGCTCGCCTGCAATGCTGACCTCGGTTGCGCCACGATGGTCGCAATCAAGCTCGCGGTCGAATCGTATCGCCAGCGCAAAACAATGATTTGGGATCCTTCCGCTGAGAAAGTGAGTACCTAAAAATGCGTCTATTGTTACTTCTCCTGCTTGCTTCACGGACCGCGTTCGCTGCGGACAACGTCCTCACTTCCGAACAAAAGGCCGCCGGTTGCCAATTGCTCTTCGACGGCAAATCCACCGCTGGCTGGATGACCAGCGACCAAAAGCCGCCGCGCACACCTGTTGAACAGGGCAGCCTCAACCCACACAAGAGCGGCCATTACATGCTGGTTCACACTCAACAATGGTCGGACTTCGTGCTCTCGCTTGATTTCAAGATCAGCAAAGGCTGCAATAGCGGTGTCTTCGTCCGCACCAGTTCGCTGATCCCGCGGCCCGGCAAAGACGTTGGGTACAACGGCATTGAAATCGCCATCGACGACACCACGGGTGCGGGTTACCACGATACCGGCGCGATCTACGATCTCGTTAAGCCCAGTAAAAACGCCATGCGCCCTGTCGGCGAATGGAACCACATGGTCATCACCTGCGACAGCAACCTGATTCGCGTCGAACTCAACGGCGAGCCCGTCAGCACCATGAACGTCGACGAATTCTCTGCGCCCAACAAACGTCCCGACGGCTCCTCCCACAAATTCGACGTCGCCTGGAAAGACCATCCCCGCAAAGGCTACATCGGCCTCCAGGACCACGGCAGACCATGCTGGTTCAAGAACATTAAACTGCGCGAGCTTCGCAGTGGCGCATAAATATGACGCAGTCGTAGTCGGATCGGGGCCGAATGGGTTATCGGCAGGCATTCGGCTCGCGCAAACTCGTTTATCGGTCCTGCTCATCGAAGGCAGTGACGCGATTGGCGGCGGCGCGCGCTCCGCCGAATTGACGCTCCCGGGTTTTCTCCATGATACATGCTCCGCGATTCACCCCCTTGGACTGGGCTCGCCGTTTTTCAAAACGTTGCCGCTGGCGAAACATGGGCTCAAGTGGATACAGCCTGACTTCCCTTTAGCGCATCCGTTCGATGATGGCACGGCTCTGCTATTGGAGCGCGGTTTTCAAGCAGCTTCCTCTGACTGGCGCGAACTCTTTGAACCGCTGGCGCAAAACTGGCAAGCTCTCGCTGCTGATTTCCTCGCACCGATGCTCCGTGTTCCGAAACACCCGATCCGGATGGCGCGCTTTGGTTTGCGCGCATTGCGTTCTGCCGAAACGCTCGTGCGCGGTTGGAACGAACGCGATCAGGCTTTGTTCGCCGGACTTGCGGGCCATTCTTTTTTGCGTCTCGACGAAAGACCCTCGGCCGCATTCGGAATCGTGCTCGGGTTGATGGCACATGCGGTCGGCTGGGCCATGCCACGTGGGGGTTCGCAGCAAATATCCAACGCGCTGGCGGCGTATTTCAAAAGTCTCGGCGGCGAGATTCAAACCGGCACATGGATTAAAAGCATCGATCAGCTTCCGCCGGCGCGAGCGTATTTGCTTGATGTCACACCCAGACAGCTCATCGAGATCGCCGACGCGAAAATGCCTTCCAGCTATCGGCGCAAGCTGAACCGCTATCGCTATGGACCGGGCGTGTTCAAAGTTGATTACGCGCTCAGCGTTCCAATTCCCTGGCGCGCACGGGAATGTGCGGCCGCAGGAACAGTTCACCTGGGCGGGACCTTTTCCGAAATCGCTCGAGCGGAGCGTCAGGTCTGGAAAGGCCAACTGCCGGAGCAGCCCTTCGTCCTGCTGGCGCAACCGACGTTATTCGACCCGACGCGCGCCCCCGCAGGCAGACACATCGCGTGGGCGTACTGTCATGTTCCAAATGGATCAATCGCCGATGCTTCGCACTTGATTGATGCGCAGATCGAGCGGTTCGCCCCCGGATTCCGCGACTGCATTCTTGCGCGTTCGACGAGGAATTGCGCCGATCTGGAGCGTACCAACCCGAATTACGTCGGCGGGGACATCAATGGCGGCGCGGCCACGCTGCGCCAATTGATCGCGCGCCCGACCCTAAGCTTTAACCCATATGCCACCCCCATCCCCGGTGTATTCCTCTGTTCGTCCTCCACTCCTCCTGGCGGCGGCGTGCATGGCATGTGCGGGTTCCATGCCGCCAACGCCGCTTTGCGCCATTTGGGACACGGTTGACATCACCGGACACCTCTGATTTTCGTCTCGAAATCCCGTGTAAAATTTTTGAAAAATCCTTGTTGCAATGTTTCGGACTTTATCGTTTATTTACCCGCGTTGAAGGTTTGACCGGGTATTGTTGCAAGGGTCTTTTTGAGTAGCCTTGCGCGCCGGTTTTTCAAAATTCACATTCCATTTGTTTTTGGGTTCAGCCCTGACAAAGCACCTTCAACACACTGATGACATATGACAACATCTGCGCCTAATGGCACACCGGAATACGGTGGCGGCTACCTCGAAATATCCGAAAAAGGCTTTGGTTTCCTCCGCTCCGCGGACAACCATTTCCACCCCAAACCGACGGACATCTTCGTCACGCCGGACACCATCAAAAAGAACTTTCTGCGAGAGGGCTGCCACGTAAACGGCCCGCTGCAGCCGCCCCACCGCGGTGTCAGTTCCCAGCTTAAGGCCGTCGACAAAGTCAACGAGATGATGTTCGCCGACTATGTGAAGGCCGTCCGCTTTGAGAACCTCACCACCATCGATCCTATCGAGAAGTTTCGCCTGGAAACTTCGCCCGACCTGCTTGAACAGCGGATCATCGACATCGTTACGCCCATCGGCAAGGGCACCCGCGGCCTCATCGTCGCTCCGCCCCGCACAGGCAAAACAACCATTTTGAAGCAGATCGCTAACGCAGTCACCACTAACCATCCCGAAGTTCACGTCCTCGTGTTGCTGATCGACGAGCGCCCCGAGGAAGTCACCGACTTCCAGCGCAGCGTCAAAGCCGAAGTCGTTGCATCCTCCAACGACCAGGACCTCGAAACCCATGTCCGGCTATCTCGTTTTATGATCGAGCGTTGCCGCCGCATGGTCGAGTCCGGCCGCGACGTCTTTGTCCTGCTCGATTCGCTTACCCGCGTCGCTCGCGCTTACAACAGCGTCCACGGCGGCAGCGGCCGCACCATGACCGGCGGTGTCGATGCCCGCGCCCTGGAAATCCCGCGCAAAATGTTCGCGGCGGCCCGCAAGATCGAAAACGGCGGTTCACTCACCATTCTCGCCACTGCCCTGATCGATACTGGGTCTCGCATGGACGAACTCATCTTCCAGGAATTTAAAGGCACCGGTAACATGGAATTGGTCCTCGACCGCAAGCTTTCGGACCGCCGCCTGTTCCCCGCCATCGACATTCCCAAGAGCGGCACCCGCAAGGAAGAGAAACTCTTCCCCAAAAACCAGATCGAAGCTGTGCGCAAGCTCCGCCGCATGATGGTCGACTTGAACCCCGTCGAGGCGATGGAAACCCTTATCGGCGCCCTCAAAAAGCACAAGACCAACGACGAACTCCTCGCCAAGCTCCTATAACAACCTGTAGCAACCGACGTAAGGAGGCTTACTTTCACGGCCCGCAGAATCACTTTCGCGGGCCGTTTTTCTTCCGTAGCGCAGAGTGGCACTCTGCCGTAACGCCGCTTAAGGTAGCCGCGGCTCTGCGCCCGGACCCAAAATGTCATTCCCAGGCTAACGGGGCGCTAACGCCCACCTAACGCTTACTTAACGGCTGGACAACATGCATTTTGGCCAACATTCATGCGGCTCCTAACGGGGTTAACGCCTCCAGCACCCTTTTCGACCCTGCCCATCGCTTTCCAGCCACTGACGACGACACCTGACAACAGACAAATCATTTTATCTTCAATCATTTTGTCTTTTGTAATTCTCCAAAATTCCCTTCCTACCGAAAAAATATTCGCTATCTGTTTGACACCGTTAATACCAACGCCTATGCTCATTCCGATGACTCGGTTCATCCAGTCAAAAATCTGGAAACTGACCGCGCAGTTCTTTGAAAATTGAATTCGTGTTATTGGAGTCGATTAGCGTTTATTCGCCCTTGAAGCTGAAAACCGTAATTTTCCGTGATTTTCCGTAATTTTGGAAGACTCGAGCCTTCAAACTCCCTGTGCCTCAGCCATTTCCAAAATTCGATCTCCGGAAATTACGGTTTTCGGCGGCCCCTCTTATAGTAATCTTAGGCACCACCCACGGTAACCGATAGCGGTCCCAGCCCAATCATCCACCCATCCAACAATCCACCCCTTCAGGGTTGCAACCCGAAGATGCGCTGGTGTTCGAGCATGGCGTATCGATCGGTCATGCCGGCCAGGTAATCGCAGATCGCGCGCGGCCAGCCGTCCTGCTTGGCGCGTTTGCGGGAGAGTTCGCCGATTTCGTTCGGATGCTCGAGATAATACCGGAACAAATCCTCCAGCATTCGCACAGCGCGACGATTCGGGTCGTGGACTTCGGGGTTGAAGTAAAGGTTTTTGTAAAGGTAATCCCGCAGCTCGCCGTTCAGCCGCGTCAGATGCTCGCTGTATTGGACCAGCGGCGTAGCCTGCTGGCGAACGTCGTCGGCGGACTTAATGTTCTCACGGCGGAAATTCCCTTCCGCGGTGTGGACGACGTCTTTGACCTGCGAATCGATAATGCACCGAATGATGAAGTAGCGGCGCGATTCATCAGGCAGATCGCCGTATTCGGCGGTGACGCACTGTGCTGCTTCAGCCCAAATTTTGACGTCCTTGCGCAAACGGTCCTCGGCGAACAATCGAGCCGTCAATCCGTCGTCAAGATCGTGCGAATAATAGGTGATTTCATCGGCAAGATTCGCAACCTGCGCTTCCAGGGAAGGCTGAAGGCTAAAGGCTGAAGGTTGAAGCGCCGAATCGTGAGAAGGATTGTCATAGCTGGTCAAATGTTTGACGAGCCCTTCGCGAACTTCCCAGGTGAGATTCAGGCCGGCGAAACGCGGATACTTTTGCTCAATGAAATCAACGACGCGCAGGCTCTGGCGATTGTGCTCGAAACCCCCGTGTTCTTTCATGAGCTCATTCAGGGCAGTCTCGCCTTTGTGTCCGAAAGGCGAGTGGCCGAGGTCATGTGAGAGCGAAATCGCCTCCGTAAGGTCCTCGTTGATCGCGAGGGCACGCGCGATGTTGCGCGCGATGCCGGCGACCTCCATGGTGTGTGTGAGACGCGTGCGCAGGTGATCGCCCGTGCCGTTCAGGAACACCTGCGTTTTGTATTCAAGGCGGCGAAAGGCGCGCGAATGAATCACCCGATCACGGTCCCGCTGGAAATGCGTGCGCCACTCGGGCGGCGGTTCGTCATGGGCACGTCCGCGGGTATCGGCGCTGAACTGGGCGTAGGGAGCGAGGAATTGCCGCTCGCGCTGCTCGAGTTGGGCGCGGGTGATCGGCATGTCTCAGATTAGGATTAGCAGATCAATTCGCCAGGAGCTCCGTTACGGAGATGCCGCGGAGTTCGAAAAGGCGGCGGATCGTGTCCTCAATCAAATTGTTCGGACACGAGGCGCCGGCCGTGACGCCCACGATGATGTTACCAGAGGGCAGCCAATCGCGCGTCTCGATTTCTTCCTGTTTGTGGAGTTCGTAGTGGAGAATGGTTTTATCCGAGACCATTTTCTGCGCGTTTTTAATGAAGTAGGTGGGCAGCCTGGCTTCGCCCATCTCAGCAAGGTGCGAAGTGTTCGACGAGTTGTAGCCGCCAATCACGATCAGCAGATCAAGCGGTTCGGCGAGCAGCTTTTCAAGCGCGTCCTGGCGGTCCTGAGTTGCGCCGCAAATGGTGTCGAAGAATCGAAAATGTTTCTCGAGATTTTCCGTGCCGTATTTCTTTTCCATGGCACTGCGCAGCCGGCGTTGCACTTCCTCGGTTTCACCCCGAAGCATCGTGGTTTGATTAGCGACACCGATCGCCAGAAGATCGCGGTCGGGATCGAAGCCGGGCGAGTAAGCGCCGCGAAATTTTTCAAGGAACTCTTGTTTGTTCCCGCCATTCAGGATGTAGCTGCAAACGTAATCGGTTTCGGCGAGCGTAAATACGACCAAATAATGGCCTTTGCCACTGGCCGTTGCCCGCGAACTGGTCGCCTTGGTTTCTTCGTGCCATGCTTTGCCGTGGATGATGCTGGTGACGCTGTCATTGGCATATTGGCGCACACGCTTCCACACGCTCATGACGTCGCCGCAGGTGGTGTCGACGAACAGGCAGCCTTTGGCGCGCAACTTCTCCATGGTTGCCATTTCCGTGCCGAAGGCGGGAATGATCACGATGTCGTCTTTGCGCAAGTCTTCGATGTCCGCGTTCTTTTCCTTGCCGGAAAGAAACTTGATTCCCATGGCGCGAATCTGGTCGTTCACCTCGGGATTGTGGATGATCTCGCCGAGGATGTAGATGGGTTGATCGGGATAAACCTTCCGCGCGGCATAAGCGAGGTCGATCGCGCGCTCCACGCCATAGCAGAAGCCGAATTCCTTCGCCAATTTGACGGTCATGCCACCCGCCGAAAGCACATGCCGCCCCGCGCGGATGCGGTCCACGAGTTCACTGCGGTAATGCGAAAGGACCTGGGCCTGGACCGCCTCCATGATATCGGGGCGGCGCAGGTTGATCTTTTGCGGAGGGGCGGGCGCCTGCGCTGACATACCATGAAACGTAACACGCGACCCACGACCGTCGAGACAAATAAAGTTGCGCGAGGCGCGCTAAAGTAAGATATTCTGGCCCTTGGTAATCGGAGCGTAGCTCAGCCTGGCTAGAGCACCTGCTTTGGGAGCAGGACGTCGCAGGTTCAAATCCTGTCGCTCCGACCATTTTTCAACCATCCGCCTTAACCACCAGCAGATTCTGCCGATATAGCTGGTATGAAGAAGCTTTCGATTCGCATGACTGTGCTGGCAGCGATCCTGGCATGGCCAGCGATGCTGAGCTATCAGGTCTGGCAGGCGGAACAGCAGTTGGCTGCCGCGAGCAAGATCGAGCAGAAGGTCAGCGTTCGGCTCGCCGATGCGCGCGCCAAGGCCGCCGCTACGGAGATCGCCCAAAAAGACCGTCGCTAAGAATTTGGTTCAGAGCACGTGCCCGTGTTGGTCCTGCTGTGCCAGCACGGGCACTCACGTTTTCTGGCGGACGAACTTCTCCAACCGATCCAAACCCTTCTCGATGTTCGCCATGCTGGTGGCGTAACTGATGCGGATGTAATCGTCGGCCCCGAACGCGATGCCTGGAACGGCGGCGACTTTTTCCTGTTCCAGCAGCTTGGCGCAAAACTCCGTGGACTTCAGGCCGGTCTGCGAAATATTCGGGAACAGGTAAAATGCGCCGCGTGAGTTCACGCACGTGATACCCGGAATGCTATTCAGCTTTTTCCATGCGTAGGTGCGCCGCCGCGCATATTCGGCAAGCCAGCCTTTCAAATGGTCTTGCGGACCGGTCAGCGCCGCGACCGCGCCTTTCTGCGCGAAGGAGGTTGGATTGCTGGTGCTGTGGCTTTGAATGGCATCGATCGCTTTGGCGATTGGCTCAGGCGCGGCCAGGAAACCCAAACGCCACC
>DATENK010000667.1:0-7039 GCA_035275085.1 Verrucomicrobiia bacterium
ACCACATCTACCACCTCGTTCAAGGCGTTGCGCAACGTGATTTCCTCGCCGTCGTTGTTGATGCCCCCGTCCCATGGGCCGAACGCCACCACCCCGTAGCGTGCTGCGAGTGTTGGCGGATGTTCGCCCACCACAGCGAAGCCGCGCGCGGGAATACTCGTGTTCGCCGGAAAGAAATAATCCACCCCCCCGCGAATTCTCCAATTCGAGATATCCACAGTGCTGTCGGTGGGATTGTAGAGTTCAATAAACTCCTCGCGAATCGTGTTGTTTGGAGAGTTGTAATGAATTTCGTTGATGACGATGCCCTGTGAAATCTCCACGGCGGTAAGCGTGAACGTTTGTTCCACGAAGAGGCCGGTGTTATCGGTCGCTCGCAATCGCACCGTGCGTGATACACCTGAACCCCCAACAAAACTTTCGCTGGCCAACAGTTGATTGCCGCTCGTCGCGAACATCGCGTTGTCACCAAACCCGGAGACCAACGTGAACGTGTGCGTGTCGTCTTCGTTGATGTCCACGGCACGCAATGCCGCTATGAACGCGCCGGGCCCGGCCGTCGCGAGAAAATTGGTCGAGCTTAGAATGATTGCTGTGGGCGCTGCGGGCGCCGGAACGACTTTGATGGTGACGGTTGCCGGTGCGGAATCGAACGCTCCGTCATTGACTTTGAAGGTGAAGGCATCAAAACCGAAATATCCTGCAGCGGGCGTGTACGTGACGTTGGGAGCTGCTCCGCTGAGGGACCCGTGCGTTGGCGGATCCACGATGGCGTAAGTTAGTGTTCCGCCATTCGGATCCGTGCCGCGCAAGGTCAAAGGCAAGGTGCTCCCCTGGGCGACGTTCGTTGTGAAGGGGATTGCCGTTGGGACGCCGGGGTCGACCATAATTGTGTATGAGGCTGAACGTTGCCCATTCGCATTCGTAGCGGTGAGCGTGTAAGTGGTGGTAGACGCCGGGCTCACACTAGTGTTCGCGATCGCCGCCACGTTTCCGATGCCTTGATCGATGACGACCGAAGTTGCATTGCTGATGTTCCAAACCAGTGTCGCGGCCTGCCCGAGATAGATGAAGTTCGTGTTGGCGGTGAATGAAACGATCCGTGGCAAATTCCCGAGGATATGCGTATCGCGCAGTTCCACGATCACATTGCTGGCCTGCGCCGCGCTCAGAACGGCATCGTAAAAGCGGATTTCGACCAAGTCTCCCACGAAGCGACGGCCAATCCCGCCTTCGCCAGTCAAAATACCACCGAACGCCATATTGGCATTGTTGCGTACCGCGCTGGACACACCGACCTGGGTCACCGGCGTGCGGCTATCTACATACACGGACTGCGCGCCACCGCCCCAGGTGAACACCGCCACATGATAGTTGCCGTCCACCAACGAGATGCCGGCTGCATAAGTGCTGGTGTCGGGATTGCCGCTACCGATTCCCACTTGCCCGTTTTGGTCGAAAACAGTGCCCCAATCCGAGGTCACGCCGCCTTGTTCGGCATCGACAATGCCGCTCTTGCCGTACCACTGCACGTTATCGTTCGCACCAGCAGCGGTGGCTTGGAATACGTAAGCGATGGAGAATGCGTTTCGCCCGCCAAGCGGGCTCGGGGCGGTCATGAACTGGCGATTGAATCTGACGGCTGAAGTGCCGCCCGAAGTGATACCGCGGCGGAACGTCGGCCGGTCACCCAGGGCCGCGTTTGCAGTGCGGTTGCTCGCGCTTGTCCATGTCCCGACAATGTCGCTGTCGTTGAGGTTCAGGTCGTCTGCGCGCCAGACATCGATCAGCGCGGCCGGGGCTGTGATCACGAAGGAACCGAGCAAGATAGAAGCGCAAAGCGTTTTCATAGCGGCAAACTCGAGACGGAATGCGAGTATTAGTGCACGAAAACAAGACTCATGACAATGACATTCGGACGCTCGATAAAGGGGGCTGGCGCGCGTTCGAAAGCACAGATAAAACACCCCGCGTGACCAACGAACCCAAGCCGCACCTTGAGCGCCGATTCGGATTGTTGCAAGCGACGGCGCTGAACATGTCGAACATGATCGGCATTGGGCCGTTCATCACGATTCCGATCCTGATGTCGACGATGGGCGGCGGCGGACCGCAAGCGATGCTGGGTTGGGTCCTTGCAGTGCTGATCGTCATTCCCGATGGCATGATCTGGAGCGAGCTGGGTGCGGCGATGCCAGGCTCCGGGGGGACATACGTGTTTCTGCGGGAAGGGTACGGTCCGAAGGCTTGGGGACGCCTGATGGCCTTCCTGTTCATCTGGCAGTTCATCCTCAGCGGGCCGCTTGAGATCGCGTCGGGTTACATCGGATTTCAACAGTACGCGACTTACCTGTTCCCGGGCATGAGCCGCAGCGTAACTACCGCGCTGATCATCGCACTTGGCGCGTTGAATATTTTCGTGCTGTATCGGCGTATCACGTCCATTGGCAAGATCGCCGTGGCGCTTTGGATCGGCGTCCTCTTGACTGTGGCGGCGGTGATCGTGACTGGCGCATTCAATTTCAGCCCGAAGCGCGCATTCGACTTTCCGCCAAACGCATTCCAGTTCTCGCTGGGCTTCATCACAGGTCTGGGCGCCGCCGCCCGCATCGGTGTGTACGATTACCTCGGATATTACGACATCTGTTATATCGGTGACGAGGTGAAGAACCCGGGGAAGGTCATCCCACTCTCAATTCTCTTCAGTATCCTCGGGGTGGCAGCGATTTATTTTTGCATGAATCTGTCGCTCATTGGCGTGGTGCACTGGAGTGAATTCGTTCCGGCCGACGCGCATTCCGAATCCAAGTTCATTTTTGCGCATTTCATGGAAAAGGTGCATGGCTCACGCGTCGCTTCGGTATTCACAGCCATGATCCTTTGGACGGCCTTCGGATCCTGTTTTGCGCTGCTGCTTGGGTATTCGCGCATTCCATTCGCCGCGGCGCAAGATGGTTACTTCTTCAAAGTATTTGGTTCATTGCACCCGAAGAAGAATTTCCCCCACGTCTCACTGCTGGTTGTGGGCGCGATCGCCATCGGCTGCAGTTTCTTTGCGCTCGATGCGGTAATCGAGATTCTCCTCACCACGCGGATCCTGGTGCAATTCATGGGACAAATCGGAGCCGTCATGTTGCTACGCAAGCGGCGGCCGGGTCTTGAGCGGCCGTACCGGATGTACCTGTATCCCGTTCCGGCCTTTATTGCACTGGCAGGCTGGATCTATCTCTTCGCAACATCGGGCGGACGAACGATCGGCATCGGCGTGGGCACGCTCGTCGCCGGTGTGGCCGCATTTTTAATTTGGTCCTGGAAAAATAAAACGTGGCCGTTCGCGATCAGCGACGAAACAGCCAAAACAACAACGTCAGCGCCAAACTGATCAGGAGGCAGGTGGCCAACGGAAAGTAAAAGCTGAAATTGCCACGGTTCAAGTGAAAGTCGCCCGGAAGTTTTCCAAGCCAATTCCGGCCGATGCCGCTCCAGAGGACCAAACCGACGGCCGTCAGCAGAAGCCCCACAAAGAACAACATCTTGCCCAAATCGTTCATAATGGAACGAATCAGGTCCCTGCCAAGGTAATGAAAACCTGGAACGACGAGGAGACAGTGGACTCGCCGTCACTGACGATTACCGTGACGGTCACGGAGCCTGGGGAGATTGGCTTGAGCGTCAGCGACCGTTGCGCGCCAGTTCCTGAAAAATCCAAATCGCTGATGTCCAGCAAGGTACGATTGGAGGATTGCCCGGTGATTCGCAATGACTCAATGGGCGTGTCGGGATCCTGTACGGTGAAATCGACGTGAATGAGACTGGGTATGCGCAAGGCGAGCGGTTGTTGTGGCAGGGACAATATTGCGGGGGGGGTATTCAATCGGCGCACGTTCACGGCAAAAGTCTGGTTGGTAATCCCGTTCGCCGCCTGCCCATCGCTTACGCTGACCGTGATTAGCGCCGTGCCGCTCGTGGCGGTGGGGGGAGCGATGACCAACGATGCCGAATTGCTGGGACTCGAATAAGTCACTGCAGGCGTCGGGATAATCTGCGGGGCGCTCGACACAGCGCTTACCGTTAGGGGCTGCACCTCGTTCGTCGCGCCGGAACTAATGCCCGATAGAGTCACGGTCACGGGCCCTGAGCCTTCATCCACACTGAAGCTTGGAATCGGATTGAGCGTCGGCCTGTCATTGACCGGCAGGACGCTGACGGTGAATTCCGTCCACGCAAACGCCCCTTCCGGATCGGCGACAAATATAAGAAGGTTACACGAACCGTAAGCGTCTTTGGCCGGCGTAAATGTGAGGACGCGGCTGTAGCCGGTCCCCTGAATGGCTATGTTTTGGAACGGAATGAGGTCTTCATCGAAAGAATACACATCCAGCCAAAGCTCTTCCACAGATGTCTCCGCATCGAAAATATAAAAGGGGATTTTAACGGTCGTATCTTCGCTGACGACCTGATTCGGGACCGCCGATATGACTGGATCATCATTCACCGGCGCGACCGTGACGGCGAACGTAACGGAGTTGGAAGCACCCTGCGGATCGCGCACCTCGAGCGTGATATCAGCGCGCCCCGATTGATCGAGTTGGGGCACGATCATCAGGCTCCGCTGGTTCCCATTGCCACCGAGCAAAATAAACGAGTCCGGAATCAGGCGTGGGTTGGATGAGTGCGCCCGTACGGTAAGTGTATTGGCCGGACTGTCAGCGTCTGACACAGTGAAATTGATGGTTCTGCTCTCATGGTCTTCCTCCAGCGCCTGGTCGACAATGGCGGAAATGGAAGGCGCGGTATTCGTCGGCGGCGGAGGGATGGACGCCCTGAAATACAGGGGGGGATCAGTGGGCAGGCTCTCGACTCCATCGAGATTAAAGGCGGTGAGCACGATGTAATACTCCGCGCCAGGAATGAGTGGTTCGAGACGCGCTTTCGTGGTGGTCGGACCAACGGTGACCGTACCCGTGTAAATGCCCGGGAGTGGACCGTAGTACACGTGATATCCTCCAGACGGCGGATTGGTGGCATTCGGCTTCCATTTTAGACTTACGCCAAGCGGCGGCGTCTGCGCGTAAAGGCCCGGCGCGCATACGCCAACACCAAAAAAACAGACAAAGACTAATTCAACAATTCTGCGCCAGGACCCAACCCAATAACCCATGACTATCCCTTCTGACCCCACGAGATCTGTGCTGAAACGACAAGCCAGTTTTCTCATCACACATAGATTTGCGCCCGATTTTGGACGCTAACCGTTAACGCGAATCCTGTCGCTGGGGGTGTTGCCCCATACAGGCACTTTCCATATTCCCGATTGGAGGCTGTTCGGCGCTGAATTCGGTCCGTGAAGACTCAGCACTGCGGTTTTAATGGAGCGAGCGAAGGGATTCGAACCCTCGACATTCACGTTGGCAACGTGACGCTCTACCAGACTGAGCTACGCTCGCTACCGATTGCCAGCGACACTACCCGATGAGGAGGGATTTGCCAAGAGTGTTATTTTGTAAAAAGTTCGCGCTTTGAGACGGCTACCGCCACGAGGCGGCAGCTAGCGCGCCGCAGGAAAACCGCGCTCGAAATAACGTGTGCGCCCGCGGTCGATGGCCATAACCGTGCCACGCGGATCAAAATTCAGCGGTAGCTCCCCCAGTTCGGGCTCGTCTTCATATTCGATTATCCCACGCGTGCCGCTCGCGTCGTTGATGACCGAAATCGTGCCGAACGGCACATCATTGATGAGTAGCGAGTAATCACCCCTGGGCACGTCTTTAAGTTCCACCTCGAAATGGCGACGACCGCGATCGTCCGTCTTCATTTGGGCCCGCGCTGTTCCATCCGCGTCGACACCGCGGTTGAAAAGCGGCAATTCGATTTCTGTCGGCATCACTCCGGTGTTTGTGATTTGCGTGCCCGGAACTATTGCCTGCCCCTGAAAAAACAATCCGCCGCCGCCAAGGACTGTATAAAAGCTCCTGAACGGATCGAAAGTCAGCGGCCGTTCATCTTCGTCGTCGGCATCGGTCGAAAACTGAATTTCGCCTTCCGTCCCGATGGCGCTCGCGACAACTGGAATAAATCCTTGGAATACTCCATTCGCATACAGCTCGTAGTCGCCCACAGGCACATTAAACAGTTCCACGTCGAACTCGCGGCGGGCGTCCCGATCGGTCCAGCGCCGTGCCAATGCAACGCCGCTCGGCGCTACGGCTGTGCCGGGGATCACGCGCGTGATAAGCGCCGGACTCGCCGCGCTGATACCATCCGCTTTGGCTTTGAACTTTCCGCTGAAGCGCAAAATGGGTCCTTTGGCAATGTCGATCACGACACCGCGCGGATCAAAGTTAAGGGGCGGGCCGAACACAACACTGCCTGAGCCGCCGCTGGTAACAACGTTGCCGCGTCGGATGCCGTTGACGAAGACTGTAAACGTGGCATCACCGACATTTGTGAGCGCCACAGTGAATCGGCGCGTTCCGGATGCCGTAAGTTCGTAGCGCGCGTCGGCGCGGCCGCCGGCGGTCCCCGGCACAGCCGGGATGTGCACTTGCTCGTCCACTATGCTGCCACGCGGCTCGCCCGAACCCGAGATTCGCGCGCGCAGCACGATCTGGCTGCGGTCGACCACAAGGACCTGGTGCCCGCGCGGATCAAAGTCGAACGGGAGCGTGCCCGTGGTGGCGGGGCGCACAAAGCCGAGGCCGCCCCGACCTCTGGCATCAGTCACGAAACGTCCGCGCTCTACACCACCAACAAATGCGGTGTAAGTTCGGCGCGGTGTGAGGTTGGAGGCCAGCAGGGTCATGGACGAATTGGTGGACCCAAGACTGACCGTCACCAGGCCAGAGGCGTTAGTGTCCGCGCCTGTCCGCTGCAACGGCACAGAGATGAAAGCTGAGTCCGCTGCGGCATTATAAGCCACCAATCCAACCGACAGTGAAATCCATATTGTCTGAAGGGAGATTCTCCGAATTCCCGTAAACCTCAGGAAACGCATAAACCACGAACCTATCTGGGATATGCAAGTTATATACAGAATGGA
>DATENK010000668.1:0-3482 GCA_035275085.1 Verrucomicrobiia bacterium
CAATCTATGGCGAAGGCGGCAAGGTTGGGCCGGACATTACCGCCAATGGCCGAGCATCATTCGAGCAACTGCTCTCGAATGTCTTCGACCCCAGCCTCGTAATCGGGCCAGCGTACCAGGTTACGACCGTCGTCACCGCCGACGGTCGCAATCTGACCGGACTGATCGCTGAAGACAACGAGCAGCGTGTCGTCATCCGCATGCCCGGCGAAGGCGAAGAAACCATCCCGCGCAATAACGTGAAGTACACGCGTGTGAGCAAACTCTCCATGATGCCCGAAGGCCTCGAAACCGCCCTCGACAAGAAGGATCTCGCTGACCTGTTCGCCTTTCTCTCGCTGGACAAGCCACCAACCGATCCAAGGGCGACATTGATTCCCGGCGCCCCACTGTTGACCACGAAAGGACAAAATGAGGGGAAGACACAATGATGTGAAACAGCCATCGTTTGTTTTGTCTTCCTATTATTTTGTCATCTCCCCGCAAACAATTGTCTGTCGCGAAACAGATTTGATTGGTAAAGAATCCCATCCATGAAGCTGGCGAATCGATTGGCGGTATGCAGTTGGTCCTTGCAGCCAAAAACTCCGGAGCAACTGCTCGCAAACTTGAAGACCATCGGTATCCCACAGGTTCAACTGGCCCTGGATCCCATTCGCTCGGATCCGAAAACCTGGGGCAAAGTCGCTGACCTTCTCCGCCAAAATGACATCCAGATCGTGTCGGGCATGCTGGCGACCGTCGGCGAGGATTACACCACCATGGAAACTATTCGCAAGAGCGGCGGCATCGTCCCGGACGAACACTGGGAGCAGAACAAGCGCAATATCAAACAGATTGCCACTATTGCGTCGGACCTGCGCCTGTTGCTTGTGACCTTTCACGCAGGCTTTCTGCCGCACGATGAGAACGATCCGGGATTCGCCAAGTTAAGGGACCGATTGCGCGAGGTCGCCGACATCTTCGCCGAGAAGAAAATCGGGCTTGGCCTCGAGACCGGCCAGGAAACCGGCGAAACGCTCGCCACCTTTCTGCGCAAACTCGACCGCGGCAACGTGGGCGTGAACTTCGATCCCGCGAACATGATCCTGTACGATCAATCTGATCCCATCGCCGCCTTAGGCCTGCTCGCGCCGTGGTTGCGCCAGGTCCACATCAAAGATGCCAAACGTACCAAAAAAGGCGGCACTTGGGGCGAGGAGGTCGTGGTCGGCAGAGGTGAAGTCGACTGGAAAAAGTTCTTCGCGGTCCTCGACGAAGAGAAATTCGACGGCTACTGCTGCATCGAACGCGAAGCCGGCAACCAGCGCGTGCACGATATCCGCGCCGCGCGTGAGTTTGTCGAAAAGATAAAATAACGGTTTGCAATCGCAACCTGGATGCGAATAAACGCGATGTAGCGAACTTGAATCGGTGCTGGTAACTTAATTTTGCGTTATGAAAGACCAACCAGTCAGCCTCTCACTGCCGGGCTCGATTCTCCAATGGATTGAGCAAACCCGGGGGCAAACGGAGCGTTCCGTTTACATCGCACAACTCCTCCAGCAAAAGATCGAACAAGCTCAGCGTGAAACTGTGGACCGCGCAGCATTGCTAGCCGAGGGACGCATACAATATACCCCGGCTGTCTGTGAGCAATCCCTTAAAATCAACGATGAGTTTCCGATCCACGAAGAATGAGGCTGAGGCTTTATTCTTCGGTCGGCCAGACCGTTCCGAATCTAATAGGTTTAAAATCGGAAGACTTGAGCTTTTTGCCGACGGTGCTCGTGTGTCCTATGAAACAAGATGTTCCTGAAACTATCGTTCGAAGTCGTTTTGTTTGGCAAGGTTCGACCTATACGGCTCTTTGCGAATTGGCCCGACGCATTGGCTGCCAGGCCCTTCGGCCCGTTGCGCTGCTAGACGAGGCCGTTTCACGAGGGATCATGGAAAAATTTTTGCGAGTGTTGGCGCGTTAACGTGGGGAGAGAAGGAAATGAACGTTGGCATAGTCGGCTTGGGGTTCATGGCGGCGACACATATCAAGGCGTATCGCCAGGTGCCAGGGGCGCGGATCGCGGGGCTATGTAATCCGAGCGGGCGCCATCTGGACGGAGATTTTACGGGCGTGGCGGGGAATGTGGGTACGAACGAGCCAGTGATCCTGGACATGAAAGGAGTAAAGGCCACGAAGGATTTTGCAGAGCTTCTGGCCGATCCAGATATACAGATCATCGACATTTGCGCGCCCACGAAAGCGCATGTGGAGCTTTCTGTCGCGGCGCTGAAGGCGGGCAAGCATGTCATTTGCGAGAAGCCGCTCACCCGCACGCCTGAGACAGCGCGCCAGATTGCCGACGCCGCCAGAAATGCACCCGGCTTTTTCATGCCGGCGATGTGTATGCGTTTCTGGCCGGAATGGGCGTGGCTCAAAAACGCGATCGCGAAACAGAAGTACGGGAAGGTGCTTTCCGCAAGCTTTCGCCGCGTCGCCGAACCGCCTGCGTGGGGCCAAAAGAACTTCTTCCAGGGCGCCGAATCCGGCGGCGGCCTATTCGATCTGCATGTGCACGACGTCGACTTCGTCCAATTTTGTTTTGGCCGTCCGCGTCGCGTCTTTGCGCAAGGCTACAAAAAATTCAGCGGCGCGATTGATCACGTAGTGACGCAATATGAAGTCGAGTCGGACACAATCGTTAGCGCCGAAGGCAGTTGGGCAATGGCCAAAGCTTTTGGCTTCAGCATGACGTATTGCGTGAACTTCGATGGCGCCACGGTCGATTACGATCTGGCGCGCACGCCCGATCCGCTCCGTGTCGTTGAAGAAGGCAAGCCGCCGATCATTGTTCGCTGCGAAGGCCCGGACGGTTACATCGGTGAACTGACGCATTTCATCGAGTCCATTAGCGCTGGCAAGCCTCCTTCGATTGTCACCGTGGACGACGCGGTTAGCGCTGTGGACATCTGCGCCGCCGAAGAAAAGTCAGTGCTCAGCGGCATGCCGGAACGGCTCTAAATGGCATCGCGGGTGCTGAACACCTGCCGCCCAGAGGGCATTTATGAGCAAAATTCTTTCCATTGGACTGCTTCTGGTCCTTTCTGCTGCGAGTACCGTAGCTGACCCCGTTTACCTGCAGGTTAGCGTCAGCCAATTGAACGTCAGCGGCGGCAAAGTGCCCGGGCAGATCGCCGGCGAGTGGCGGCTTCGCAACAAAGCGAGCGCGCTGGCTCCGTACGCGATCCTGGAAGGGGAAGGCGAAATTTACACTGCCCGCCGCGGTGGCGAGGGCCGCCGACTCCAGGAGTTTGATCTTATCATCCGTCTTCCTGAACAGCGCGAACTCAAAGGCAAGCTGTTTATGCCCAAAGAGGACCTCAGCGGAATGGTGGCACTTGAATTCACGGTTCCGACGGGAGTGACAGGAAAAATTTCGGAAAACGATTTCCTCGGCGCAAAACGCCAACACTATGCCGAGCTCGCTCAACTCGGTATCCCGGGC
>DATENK010000669.1:0-3844 GCA_035275085.1 Verrucomicrobiia bacterium
GTGGCAGATGCAGATGGAAAATGATTTCCAGGTGCGACGCTACATTTTTGATTCGGGGATGCAACCGTCGACGGACTGGAACGATCTGAATTTTTCCGGGCGCGGCAGCGAACTGGCGGGGGCACTGCGGCAGATTTCCGATCGCTTCAAAAGCCAGCCGCTCGCCGGGGTCCTGGTCCTCACGGACGGCACGGACACCGATGGGTTGGAGGCGCTTGGGAGCGACCGATTGCCCGCGATCTACCCTGTCGTAGTCGCACGGGACGAAACGATCCAGGACATCGCCATCCAAAATGTGACAGTGACCCAATCGGCCTTCGAAGATGCGCCGGTCTCAATTCAAGTGGACGCCAGCGCCGGGGGATATTCCGGCCAGAACCTTACTGCGCAAATCATGGAGAAAGGGAAGCTGGTCGCTGAACAGACATTACGCGCGCCCCGGGACAACCAGTTGCTGCCCTTTCGCTTTCAAATCAAGCCAGGTCTTTCGGGTGTCTTGTTTTATGAAGTGCGTGTCGCCGCGCAATCGGCGCTGCATGAATTCGAGAGCAACAAAACGACGAGTGAAGCCACGCTTGTAAATAATTCACGGTTGGTTCAGGTCGATCGAGGCCGGGGCCCTTATCGCGTGCTTTATCTTTCGGGCCGGCCGAACTGGGAATTCAAGTTCCTCAATCGCGCCGTCGCCGAAGATGACCAGGTGCAACTGGTGGGGCTGATCCGCATCGCCCGCCGCGAACCGAAGTTCGAGTTTCGCGGCCGTTCGGGCGAAGCGAGCAATCCGCTGTTTCGGGGCTTCGACCGCAAGAACGAAGAGACCGAGCGTTACGATCAACCGGTACTGGTGCGCCTGAATACGCGGGACGAGAGCGAATTGCGCGGTGGCTTTCCAAAAACGCCGGAGGAACTGTTCGCGTTCGACGCGCTTGTACTGGACGACATCGAGGCCGAATTCTTCACGGCCGATCAGATGGCATTGATGCAAAAGTTTGTGTCCGAGCGCGGCGGCGGCTTGCTGATGCTCGGCGGCCAGGAAAGTTTCCAGACCGGCAAATATCATCGCACGCCGGTGGGCGATATGCTGCCCGTATATTTGGAGGCGCAGGCGGACAGTTTGACAGCAATGGCCCGTTCTAATGACCCGAAGTTCACGCTGACGCGCGAAGGGTGGCTTCAGGCCTGGGCGCGAATACGTTCCACTGAGTCTGATGAACGTACGCGTCTGGAGGAAATGCCTGCATTTCATGTGCTGAATCGTGTGCGTGGCATCAAGCCTGGCGCTAGCGTGATTGCCGCATTATCCGATGGCCGGGGTAATGATATTCCCGCGATTGTCGTCCAACGGTTCGGCAACGGGCGCACCGCAGCGCTCACCATCGGCGACTTCTGGCGCTGGGGCCTCGCCCAGGAAAATCTCCAGCGCGATCTCGGCAAGGGCTGGCGCCAGATGGTTCGCTGGCTAGTGGCGGACACGCCGCGGCGGGTGGAATTCGCCACCCACAAGGCCACGGGTGAAAATGGCCAGACCATCGATCTGCGAGTGCGCGTGCGCGACGAAAAATTTCAACCGCTGGACAACGCGAACGTCATCGTCAGCGTGAGCGAAGTGGCCAAACCAGGGCCGCCCATTCGTCTCACCGCCGAAGCCTCATTGCAGGAACCAGGCGTTTACCAGGCAAGCTTCGTTTCGCGGCAGCCGGGCGCTTACCATGCCAACGCTTTCGTGACCAATGCGGTCGGCGGCTGGGTCGGCTCAGACGAAGCGGGTTGGGTGAGCGACCTGGCCGAAGAAGAGTTTCGATCGCTCAAACCCAATCGCGCCGCGCTGGAATCGCTGGCGCGCAAGACGGGCGGCGAACTCATTACGCTTGAGAAGATCGAAAAGCTGATCGAAGCATTACCCCGTAAAAAGGCACCGATCACCGAGAGTTGGACAGCGCCGCTGTGGCACAAGCCGGCTGTATTTTTATTTGCGCTGGTGTGTTTTATTTCCGAATGGGGCGTAAGGCGTTGGAAGGGTTTGCCGTGAAGTCGCGCGTCAGCGCCGGCCTGGTTCTCTATCGGAAACGCAAAGACCAACTCGAAATATTCCTCGCGCATCCTGGTGGACCGTTTTTCGCCCACAAGGACGACGGCCACTGGACCATTCCAAAGGGTGAAGTGGAAAAGGATGAAGACATGCTTGCCACAGCGATTCGCGAGATGCAGGAAGAGACGGGGATTGCGATTGATAAAACCCAGAATTTCATTGCGCTGGGTTCGATCCGTCAGAAAGGCGGGAAGATTGTCCATGCCTGGGCAACCGAATACACCGGCCCAGAACCGGGCACATGCAAAAGCAACGTCTTCGAGATGGAATGGCCCATGGGTTCCGGCCGCATGCAGGCGTTCCCGGAAGTGGATCGCGCCGAGTTCTTTGCCTTGGAAGCCGCGAAGGTCAAGATCAAGGCCACGCAGATCCCGCTGCTTGACCGCCTTGCGGAACAGATCGGGCAAGGTCAGAAATAAAATCGAAGGCTGGCGTAGAGAGTTCGACTTCGAGGCAGTTCGGAGTAAATCGTGAGCGGATTCAGCCGGTAGTTCTGGTCGGTGATGTTGAGGAGCCCGACGCGAGCTTCGGCGCGGCGATGGAGAAAGCGATAACCAAGATACACGTTATGTTGCCAGAACTCGTCGCCAGGGATGTCCGGCGAATAGCCGCGATTCTCCTGCCATGACCAGAGTGAATTGGCTTGCGCGAAGAAGCCACTGGAGTGGTTGAACAAAACGAAAATGCTGGCCTGCTGCAGCGTTGCGCGCAAGTCCGCGTCGTGAAAGGGGCGGAGGACGGGCGGTAAATCAAAGCGCTGCTCCAATTCGACTCCGCTCAGCCGATAAGCCCCACCGATCGACCAGAATTTCCCGAGCAGTTGGTTGATGACCGCAGTGAGCGCTTTCTCGTGATAATCGATGTTCTCGGCCACCTGAATTGGCGGAATAGGCTGGCCGATAGGTACGAGTCCAAACGCACCCGTAGAGCGCTCCGCTTCGGAATTCAGAAGCTCGCCGCTGATAGTCACATACGTGCGGGTGAGGAACTTCTGTTGTAGGCCGAGCCCGAAGGTTTCGAATTCGGACCCGGGAATCAGTCCGGCCACAGATTCCGGGATGACGCTACGATAAGCCTGGTTGAACCCGGCAATCTGCGTGGGCTCCAGGCGGACGCTGGTGTCGTAATAGACCCCGCTCAGCGAGCGGGTGAACGCACCATGAAGGATTGTGTTGGTGTGCAGCATCCAATAGAAGCCGGCCTTTGGTGAAAGCTGGTCCTTGCTCCGGTCTTCGGCTGAAATGGGAGGAACACTGACATTTTGCGGATATTCCAGGTAGTCGTAAGTGAGCCCGCCGATGAGCTGCAAGGGATCGATCGGTTGCCAAAAGTAATAGCCGTATCCGCTCACGCGCCTCTGACCTACCTTCTCTTTCTGCGGCACGATCAACGCAAGCGAACGCGTATCGCTTTCGCCGTCCTGATAGCGCGCGCCCGCGATCATCGTGTGGCGATGGGATTGGAACAACTGCTGCACTTCCGCCGAATACGCTTCGAAGTCGGTATCCAGTTCGAGCGGAGCGCGCGAGCCGGAAGGCAGTTCTACGCCGCCTGGCAGATCAAAAAACGTAAACGACTTCGAACCGCGCAGTTCGAAGTTGTCCACTAGCCGCCCTCCGAGGAAGAGCGTGTGTATTCCTTCGGCCCACTTGTGATCGTAGCCAAGAAATAAGAGCGGTTCCTGTCGTTCCCGGACACTCAGCGAGAAATCCGGGCGCGGCACGTTGCGGACCGCGCCCGGCGCGGTTTGCAAGG
>DATENK010000670.1:0-3721 GCA_035275085.1 Verrucomicrobiia bacterium
CGCAGGTGCCGATACCATGGTGAAAGTCTGGGATTTCGCGACTGGCGAACGAAAGAAAAATATCGAAGGGTTTGGGAAGGAAGCCACGGCGGTCAGTTTTGTCGGTTATACCGACCAAGCTGTCGTTTCATGCGGTGACGCGCAGGTCAAGCTCATCAAAGACAATGGTGAGACGGTCCGCTCGTTTAGCGGCGCGGATTTTCTGGATTCGGCGGCGGCCACTCCGGATGGCGCGTGGGTGATCGCAGGCGGTCAGGACGGCGTTTTGCGCGTTTGGAACGGCCGGGATGGAACGCTGGCCAGAGCGTTTGCGGAAGCTACTGCTCCAGGTCCTGCTGCGGCGCGATAGCCTCCGCCTTGCGGACATAATACAGAGCTTTGCGGATATCTCCGCGTTTCTCGTAAGCCTCGCTGATCAGCAAGTAACCCGATGAGTGTGGCGAGGCGTCCACCTGCTCGATGAGGCGCACGAGTTCCGCATCAGACATCCAGGCGACCGAGTATTCGTGATTCAGAAAAGCGGACGGCTCCGACATGCCCTTGGTGAAGACGTCGTGAAGCACGGCGATCATGAGCGCGCCCAGCACGATCAACTTCAAATCCGGTTTAACTAAAATGCTTTTTCGCATCGGGTCTACCAGCCTTCAATGGCAAAACTCCAGCACAGCATTTTCCATGCGCCGCGCTTAAGGCTTACATCGGAAGTTTTGCGCGCGACTTAATTACTTAGAAGGCGGACGCGGTAGAAGCGCTGCGGCGGCAGCGGAGAAGCATCGGTGGCTTCCAAAAACCTGGCAGGCGCTGTTTGCGGTTGGCCCAAGGGAGCCCACTCGGCATCCTGAAGCTGGTCCTTGTGTTCAAGCTGGTACTGGCTCCCCGGAACGGCGTGCCAGCGCAGAACCACACCGGACGGCTCGCGAGAAACCTCCGTTATTCTTAGCTCCGCGCCAACAATCAGGGTAAACATCACCGGCGCACTTTGATAAACAGGCACGCCGTTGTCTGCCACTTTGATCTGGAAGGTGTTGGTCGTATTCGGGAGCGTTGGCGTCCACGAAAAGACGCCACTGGCGGCATCGATCGTCGCGCCGGTTGTCCCAAAATCATCCAGGATGTATGTCAATTGTTGAGGCGGCAAATCACCGTCCGCCCCCGCGGCGGTCACTTGATACCGCATACCGGCGTGAATGGTCTTATTGGGCAACGCGCCTAGGACGGGCGGAATATTTATCTCGTTCACGAACAGCGCGAGTGTGGTGCTGCCGCTTAACGGCGGTTGCCCGTTGTCAGTGGCGCGCACGACAG
Organism: Verrucomicrobiia bacterium; assembly: GCA_035275085.1. Taxonomy (GTDB): domain Bacteria; phylum Verrucomicrobiota; class Verrucomicrobiia; order Limisphaerales; family DATENK01; genus DATENK01. Next base: position 1,306 of record DATENK010000670.1, read on the forward strand.
CAGAATAATTCCCGCCTCCGAACGCTTCGCCCGGCGTCCACGTGATTGTGCCGTTCGTGGCATGGATTGTCATGCCCGCCGGCGCGCCCGGATCAAGGCTGAAGGTGAGTGTTTGCCCCGCATCCGGATCACTCGCCGACACGGCCACCGTAAGCGTGTTGCTTTCTGAGATCGTGCGATTGCCGAGTGGCTCCAGCGTCGGCGCGTTGTTCACCTCGGACACAATCACCGTAAACGTTTTCGAATCGCTCATGTTCGGTGTGCCGTTGTCGGTCACGCGCACAGTGATATCGTACACACCCGGTCCCTGTGCCTCGCTCGGCGTCCAACTGAACTGGCCGGATAATATATCGATCGTCGCACCGGCGGGATAACCCGGTGCCAGGTTAAACCGCAACGTCTGCGGCGGCGACTCGGCATCTGAGGCCGCGCACGTGACCAAAAGCTGGGTGCTTTCAGGGATCGCTCGATCGCCGATCGCCGCGAGGACCGGAGGGGAATTGGACGTGATCGCAGCGTTCGGTTCACCCGGCGTAGGGGGTGCTAGCGTGATGATGGACGCGCCACCATCTGGATATCGGCCCTGGCTGACATTATTTGTTTGATCGCCAAAAATCACGGTGTCGATGGGCGTCCCATCGGGAGCGTAAAGCCCTATTTCCTCGCCTGTTTGGCTGAGCCTGAAGTTCGCATGGAGTTGATTGGTAAACCCATTCTGTTCGGTCTCTTCATCGGCCCACACAAGCAGAAAACCATTAGGCGGTATGATCGTCCCGTCGGGAATTCTCCACTTGGTCCTGTTCGTCAACGCGTCCGTGAGATAATAATCGCTCAGGTCCGCATCAAACGGGCTCGCGTTATAGAGTTCGAACCAATCCTCAAAATTACCGTCGGCCGGGTCGGGTTCGAACCCGCTGTTCGCGGCCATCCATTCGTTGATGAAAACATTCACCGGCGCCGCCGACGGATTGTTCGTGCGTCCTGGGGTCACAAAATGGAAGGTGCGCCGACCGCTGACGCGCCCGTCCGGGTATGAACCGTACGAGCGTCCGAGGTTCGGAATGTCATACGTGAGGTAATCGACGATCTGATTGGTTCGCGAAAGCACAACGGATCCGCCATTCGTGGCAACGCGAAAGCTCGTGTGCAATTCCGTGCTGATCGATTCGCCCGGTTCGCCATCGACCCAGACAACCAGGAACTGCCCGGGCCCAATCGATGCGCCCGCCGGGAATGGCCACTGCGCGAGATTGGTGAAGTTGGTCGCAAGCGCATAACCGTTCAGGCTGATCGGGTTAGTTGAACCATTGAACAATTCCACCCATGGGTCGCGGTCCCCGAAACGGTCCATCAATCCGTTCGTTCCCAGGAAAAAATTGTTTGGCTGCACTTCATTCAGCCACAACGGCGGAAACGCCGGCAGCGTCGCGCGCACGGAGTTCGCCACTCCGGGCGTATACAGGCTCAGCACATCGTACGTCGTCTCCAGCGTCATCCCGAACACGATGTCCGAGCTGCCAGATCCGTTCTGATGCACTTCAACCGCGAGTACATTATCACCGCTGCGGAGGGCATTGCCGGGCACCAAGAAGGGTCCTTCGAAAACCGCATCGCCAATGCCGCGATTGGCCAGCGTGCCGTAACTTACGGTTCCCGGGTTCATGGCCAGCCGAAAGATTTCCTCCCCGTTCAAATAGAATACCGCGCCGTCGTCGAGCACAGTATTAATTTTCAGGGATGCGCCGGCGGGACTGCCGCTCAGATTGAAGTGCGTGCGGAAATAATACGTCAGCCGGCCAAGGGTCAATGGCGTGCTTTTAGGCGCCGGGAGCGCCGCGTCCTCCGCGTAGAGCAGCGCCGGGCCGCTCGGCCACGCCGAATCGTTGTAAGTGCTCGCCATCCAATTCACGCCACTCAGGTCCGCCGTTTGATTGAACCTCCATGCATTGGTGATGCGAAGCAGCGTCTGCGGCGGGTTCGTGGAACCTGAGGCCACCGCGCCCCAATTCGCCACGCGATCATTATCCTGTGCGGCGTCGACCAATTGAAGCGAAGGGCCGGTGCCGTCCGCCGCGCTCGGCCAGGGCGCCACGTCGTCGTAAGTCACCTCGTCAATGATCAAATTCGAATGAAGCAACGTTATCGTCTCGCCTCCCTTGTCCAGCGAACCGGAAAACTCCCCTGCGACCGGAATCGTTCGGCCATAGGTGTCCGCGAACACGGCTTTATTCTTCGCAATTACCAAATACCCGCTCGGCTCGATGACAGCCCCATCCTCGAAATCGAAGTCAACACCATCCAAGCGGTAGCCAGTAAGATCGAACGCGCTGGCGGCGGACGTGTTAAGTATTTCTATATAATCCGCGCTGGCGATCCGCGGATTGTACATGATTTCATTGATAACCAGTTTCTCCTG
>DATENK010000671.1:0-9127 GCA_035275085.1 Verrucomicrobiia bacterium
CTCGCAGCCATAGATATTCCCGTAAAGCCGCATCGCCAGCGCCACCGGACGGATCAGGATCGAAATCACTTCGATCACCCCGATGAAGATGAAAATGAAAAACAGCGGGATCACAATCGGCCCGGTCATCCCACCCTTCACTCCGAACACGTGCTTCACCAGTCCGAACGGACCATTATATTTGATCGCCCACCACGTGCTCATAATGAAAAACACACCCGCCATGGCAATCGTCGTATTCGCATCCGCCGTGGGCGGCCGAAACAGCGGCACATCCGCGTGCTCCAGTGCAAACGGTAAACTGCTGTGCGGATCCGGATGGCCCCAACCCACGCTGCCCACCAACGGCAGCAGCCCCAGCAAATTCGAGAACACGATGAAAATGAAATAAGTCGCTATCAGCGGAAACACCCAACCCACCACCTTAGGCTCCAGCAAACCCTTGGTCAGATTTTCCAGCCCTTCCACAGCCATCTCGATCGCATTCTGCAAGCCCGTCGGGATCACCTTCATGTGCCGTGTCCCAAGGCGAATAATGATGAACAGCAGCGCCATGATGAGCCACGTGTACACCATCGCGTTCGTGATTGGGATGGGGCCGAGGTGCCACAACGTCGGCGCTGCAGGCGTGACCGGCGGCCCTTCCGTGGCATGACCGGCAGCATGCCCGGCTTCAGCCCCGAAGCCGGAAACCGCCCAGCCCAACAAAAAAAGCAGCCCTACGATCGATGTCAGTCGATTCATTCAACAAGTCTTTAAAACGTTTGGAGATCCGCCTTCAGGCGGCCCATAACGCCGTGCGCCAGAGGACCGGAATCCCCGCTTCGAACACATCTTCCGCCCGAAGCGCGCAGAAACCTGCATGATCGTGAAATTTTTCACAAGCACTTTTTTGCGCCATTTGGTGCCAAGTGTTTTGCCGATCCATGGCAAAAAATAGTCTTGTTTTGCTCCGCTGTTAGCTCCGCCGCACGGTCCATCGTGCGATTATTGTTCTGCTGAGCACCCCGCCCGAAGACAAATCGATAACTGAAATCGAAAATTGAAAGTGCCTCCGCCATCCATGGCTCCGGGACGAGCGGTATTGTTTGATGTTGTGTGAAGAAGCGAACTCCATTACTCAATCTAAATTTCGTTTTTAATGGACTGGATTTTATATGGAACTGTAGTAGTGGTTGGGGCAATTGCCGTGCTTTGTATTTACAGTCTGGCAGGCAAATTCCATGCCGCACATCAAATAAGGCGACTCGCCACTCAGGACAGGATCCTTCCATGGGAGACTGCCGTTGAACGAACCAGGCGTGGCGAAGGTTTCTTCGTGATCGAAAAAAACGGGCGTTCCCTCGTTTGGTGGCTCCAAGGTTCTATCATCGGAAATCCATTTCACTTGTACACCGCCGTACGCGAGAGGGGGCTGCTAGTTCAGCCAGAATTTCAAGAATCCCATTGGCGTGCATTGGAGCAGGAAGGGTTGGCCACGGCAGTGAAGGAGCTCGTTGGGCACTTTATGATAGATCATGAGTGACGATCGACTTAGCCCGGTTAATTTAACGCCCAGCAGCATTGGACCGTGGGTATTCTGGCTCTTTCTGGTATGGCTCTCCTGTGGTATCGGAACGCTGATTTGGAAAGCCGTGCAAGGCCACACACGGCGCCGAAGGCTTCTTCAATCCGGAAGATCCATTTCCATCGACGCGCTGAGCCCGAAGTCTCAGCGCGGTCTGTCATAGTTTTAACAGATTTCGGTTTTGGTGCCGAAGCCTGGTTCGTGCCAACCGGAAACATCGACCTGGATGTTCAAACTGCTGGCTTCGTTGGGGGACGAATCATCCTTCCGAAACCGCGGCACAAGGTCTTGAGGAAATAGCAACATTAGACTGCAAACGTTTGCGTCAAAACGGGCGAGCAAGTCCTCAAACCCTACCTCTTTCCTTCAAAATCAAACGACTGAGGCAGGCTGTGGAACCGAGTTGAAACAGAACAAGTGAGCCATGAAAAAACTATTTTTACTGGCAATACCAAGCCTGCTGGCGTTTACCGGATTGACCCGCGCGGCGACAATCACTGTCCGGCACAACGACGCGCTTGGCAGTTCTGCATGTGTGTGTGCCTGCGGCCCTGCCCGCGGCGCGCGCTTCGGGGTTTGCGTTTTTTTTCACGCATTTTCACAAGCACTTTTTTGCGCCATTTGGTTGTTCTGCTGAGCACCCGACCCGAAGGCAAATCTGGAATCAGAATCGAAAATCTGAAATCGCAAATTCAAAGTGGTTCGCCGTCCATAGCTCCGGAACAGGCCTCGGGTTATGGGCGATTTACGGCTCGGTAATATCGCATCGATACATTCGACGAACCGTTATCGAGGACTCTCAAAGAGTTAGTAGTTGCGAAGTTCGTGCTGAACGGCGTCCAATTACCAAGATTTGTCGACGATTCCAGAACTAGATTCACTCCCGCTGGACCGCTCACATTCAACTGAGCTTTACCGCCGATGCTCGCCAGACCAGAAATTCTGATGCCGCTCACGTCACAATCGTAAGCGTTAACGCTTACGATTTCCGTTGCCAAGCCGCTGCTGCTGAGCGAGAATTGCGCCGCCGAGCCGGTGGCGTTTGAATCTGATTGTGCTGAAACGAAAACGGGCTGCGGCACATTGAAATTACCGGGTGTGAATATCAATGACGTGGTGGACGATACGATCCCGGCACTTCCATTGGCCTTGCCGATTCCGACGATGACATTGCTCGGGGGCGCGATCGCTAAACGCACATGAAACACCCCAGTTCCCCCTTCCGACATGTTCAAATACCCAGGAGAGACTACGAGATTCTGCGCTGTTGAAGCGTACGTTGTCCGAAGGATGTCTCCACCATGTCCAGTGTAATAGAGGGCTCCGTCAGGCCCAACCGCCATGTCAACAGGCGCATAAGCGCCGGTTGCAAATAAATCAACCGAAAGAACCCGGTTGATCGAGTCAATGCGAGCTCGGTAAATTTTAGATGAGACATAATCGCCAAAGAAAAAGTTGTTGCGATATGCCGCTGGGATTCCCGTTGCGTTATAGAAGGTCCCGCCCGTAACCGCGCGACCCATATCCACAGTGCTCGCAGACCCGTACCAGCCGACCGCGTTAGTGCCGGGCTGGTTTACCGTGAAGTCCGTGGGTGTGAGTATCGACGCTACGTAAAAAGAGCCGTTAAAGCTAGCGTTATTCACGGACTGGATCTGCAATTTCTCGCCTTCGCAAAACCCATGCGGTGTGCTCGTCCTGAACGTCGCTACGTTGTTGGTCCTTTTTGCAGGCACCGACCCTGCAAAAGGGAACGTCTCAGCCCTCCCCGTGGCATATTTTATTTTTGGCCGACAATAGCCTTCCAATTGGACGTTCTCATACGCGACCCATCCCGCATGATCTCCCTTTTGAAAACAAAATATTTGCTCATAAAAGGCTCCGGTCACATTCACCCACAACGCGCCCGTATTCGGTTGAATCGCAGCCTTAAAGGGATTTCTGCACCCGCGCGCCCAAATGTAATCGTTGTTTCTTCCGGGCCCGTCAGCGAAAGGGTTGTCAGGTGGAATGGTCCCGTCAAGGTTCGCTCTTCCAATTTTAGACGCCAGGGAACTTAAATCTGCGTCTGCCCCGAGGGGGACCGAGCAATCCCCGATTCCCCAATAAAGCTTTCCGTCGCTTCCCACTACGAGCGCCCCTCCGTTATGGTCGTTGCCACTGGTAGGGAGGCCTCGGATTAATTCGACCTTGTTTGAAGCGAAATCGCCCTTAGCCTCATAGCGCAAGATCTTTTGTTCGGTCGCCGACGCAGTGACGAGCACATAAATATAACCGTTCTTCATGAAGTTCGGATCAAAGCAGAACCCAGTTAAACCGCATTCCCAAGCCTGATGAACCACGGGCGCGACTGTCAGAAACGGGACTTCTTGTAATACACCGCCTTTCAAGATTCGAATGGACCCATCTTTTGACCCCACAAACAATCGCCCCGATGCGTCGGGCGACCAGCCAAAACAGGTTACTCGCTGTAGCCGTCCTGCAGAGGCGAAAAAGACGGATTCAGAGAACCCAGGCTCGACTACTGTCGAAAAGCTCTCCGTTACGAGCGCCATCAAGATCATTCCGCCTATCAATGCCAAACTTTTGCTCACAAACTTTCATTTTAAACCAGATTTTCGAGTCCGGTTCAATCTTGGAGCTGCGCATTTACGACTTTTACAACTTTTTCTTAACATCATTTCTGGGGGCGCCTCGTAATTCGACTCAGGATCCAGTTCTTATCCGTGTAAATCCGGTATGATCCATGGTCGAATGTCTTTTGCAGCGGAGTTTCAGATTCCGAACTTCAATCTCGGCACTTCAATCTCGGGGTCAAATCTTATTCGCCTCCTGCTCAGCCGAGCCGGCAAGAACGCAGCTGCGGGCGCCGCCGCGCTCAAGATCATGCCAATCGAGGCCGTTTCGATGGCGTTTTCACTCCTGGGTCCTTCGGTGTGGACAATAGCTCGCAGATCAACCGTCAAAACCTTGATCTCGGCGCCATAGTTTACGCAAAACAGAATTACAAATTATTTGCGCAGGTCGATAGCTTACATTTTGGGCAACACGCCCTTTAAGATGTGACCCCATGGCCCCATGGTGCAAAGCATGAGGCAAGTGCCTGGCTGAGTTCGACCGGGTAGAGTGCCTGCCAATCCGACACGTAAAATGCTTTGACACCCATTGCTGCCGATGATAGCAACGGTCTACAGGGCTACCGGTTATGGTGCGATGCTTCATCCTCCTGCTGGTTGGGATGGGAATCAATACATCCCGTTTGCACGCGCAGCCTGTCTCACCCTTGCCCGTTCGCTGGCAGAAGAATTTCGGAGGGAACCGTACCGATATGCCGAGCACACTCGTGCGTGCTCCTGATGGCGGGTATCTCCTGGGCGGATATTCCTATTCCACCGGAACGTTTGATCGACGCTCTACCAATTACGGGTTCATGGATTTTTGGGTGGTCCGCACTGACAAGGATGGCAACAAGCTCTGGGAACAATCCTATGGCACCAGCGCATGGGACGACATGACGGCGGCTGTCGCTTTGAATGACGGCGGTTTCCTTTTAGGCGGTTATACCTATGGGGCGGACGGAAGCAAAACCAGCCCCAAATATGGTTCTACTGACTTTTGGATCATCCGAATCGACGCCCAAGGTAATATTCTTTGGGACCGCTCTTACGGTGGAGCGTCTGAGGATTGGTTGAGCGCCATCGTGCAGACGTCGGACGGAGGATTTTTACTCGCGGGCTCCTCCATGTCGGCGGCGGGAGGAACCAAGACGAGCACCAATTACGGTCCGTTTGATTTTTGGGCAGTGCGTATCGATGCGGCCGGGCAACAACTCTGGGACCGGTCTTATGGAGGAACTGAAGGCGACCTGGTGTTCAGCGCTAAGGCCGCTCCCGATGGCGGATTTGTCCTGGCCGGCAATTCCTACTCGCCCGCAAATGGTTCGAAAACCAGCCCGGCGTTCGGAGAGTCAGATATCTGGATTGTGCGTATCGATGTCAGTGGCAACCAAGTCTGGGATCGAAGCTTCGGGGGCTCCGGTCTCGAAACTATGGGGGCGATTCAAAGTGTTTCCGAGGGCGGGTTTATCATTGCAGCCAGCAGTGGCTCACCGCCGGGCGTCGGCAAGACCAGTCCAAATTACGGCGGCCGCGATTTTTGGGCGATTCGTCTTGATGCCGATGGAAACAAATTGTGGGAGAGAACTGCAGGGGGGAGCGATAACGATTTCGCGCGTGCGGTGCGGGAGGGTTTTGATGGCGGGTTTCTTCTGGCCGGTGAAAGCGTCTCTCTTGGAGGGGGGACTAAAACTTCGCAGAATGTGTATCGATTCCCTGGGGCGCCTTCGACTGACTATTGGCTCGTGCAACTGGATCATGCGGGCAGCCAGTTATGGGAGCAAACCATCGGCGGCACTGGAGAGGATAGCATCGCCGCAATCGAAAATGATGGGCAGACTGGATTTGTCCTCCTCGGCAGCTCCGATTCCGCCGGGACCGGGATGAAAAGCACGGCGAATTACGGAGAGTTGGATTATTGGGTGGTGAAAGTGGGCGGTCTTAACTCCGATTTGCGCCTGGAACCAACGAGCATGTCCAGCTTTCGCTTCGTGGCGGAACCGGAATATATGTACGTTTCCGAACGCTCGAGCGACTTGACCCATTGGTCGCCCTTCGAAACCAACTTCTATACGCATTCGCCAATGACGGTGATTGATCCGACGGCGTCGGCGCTCGGTCAATTCTATCGGATGCGTCTTGGTACTGCGCGCCGTGCGCCCCGCAATCTTTGGCGACCACTTGTCGCCACAGGCGCGGCAAAAAGTTCAGAGCTGTTTGTCGTCGTGAGAGGCGCGGGAGAGGTCCTTGTCGATGACGTTCAACTCGTGTTGGGGACGATTCCCGAATCGGGGCTTAACGCCGTTCGCGGCGGCGATTTCGAATCGGATTTAAGTGCGTGGACCATTCCCGCCAATTACGCGGGCACGCAGTTGACGACCGAGACATACCGCAGCGGCCAGTCGAGTCTTAAGCTCGTGTCGGATGGCACTTCCCCGTCTCGGACGACCGTCCTGCGGCAGTATACCCTGACGATTGAGACAAATGCGACTTATACCTTAAGCGTCTGGTACTTGCCGACCACAAACTCGCTCCAACTGACCGTGCGCCTGTCTGACAATTCGATCGCCGCAACAACGAATGTTTTGAATCAGCCGCTGCCTTAAGCGGTGCTCAGAGTTTAGCTCAAGGCCGTTTCGCCGCTGCTGCTGGATAGGCCAAGGCGGTTGGGTCGCGATGATGGGCTGGGCGGTCCTGCTGATTGAAGCGCTTTTGCGCAATAAGCTTGCGTGTTCTCTCGGAAGGGACCACATTTATAGCGGCGAGTGCGAGTTCCGGGTTGGCCACTGAGGAGCGGCCGAGTTTTGGGATTGGGCTGCGCCTTTCAGGTCATAGGTTTATTCATGCAACTAACTGAGGCCCACCAGGATGCCCTGACGGAACTGATTAACATCGGTTATGGTCGCGCTGCCGCCTCGTTGTCGCAACTGACGCGCCGTCGAATCACCCTGGAAGTGCCGAGGGTTGGCGTTTATGAAATCGCTAAGGCCGTCACGTCTCTGCGTGAACTCATGCGGGGGGAGGTAGCCAGCGTCCATCAATTGTTTTCCGGGCCGGTCTCCGGCCATGCGTTGTTGCTGCTGGATCGCAACGCCGCTTTAACTCTCAATTCCCTTTTGCTCGACCAGAAACATATTTCCGGGGAGTTGCACCAGGCCGAGCGGGAAGTGCTGACCGAAGTCGGAAACATTCTCCTCAACGCTTGCCTCGGCGTTTTCGGAAATGTGCTCCATGTGCAGATGTCGTTTTCCGTGCCGCGTTTCAATGTTGAGTCCGTCGAAGACCTGTTGCAAACGGCCACCATCCAGAGCCGCGAGTTGCAATATGCATTGATGGTTCATACGCGCTTCCGCGTCACCACGAGCGACGTGACCGGGTACCTGATGATGATTCTTGGGCTCACTTCCTTGTCCCGGCTCACCGCTGGTTTGGACCAGTGGGAGCAACAACACTTTCCGACCTAAGGCGCACCCGGAAGCTGTATCCTATGCCAACGCAGCCAGCAAACTCGTCTCCGGGTTCGGACTTCATGGCCGATTTTTATGCGGAGGCCGACGATCATCTCGTCCAAATCCGGCAGGGCCTCCTCAAGCTGGAAGAGCAATTGGGACAACTCGCTCTGGACGCCGATTCGATGCAACGGCTTTTCCGTAGCTTCCATTCCCTGAAAGGCATCTGTGGTATGGCGGGGTTGAGCGAGGCCGAGCAGTTGTCTCATCGCGCGGAGGATTTTCTGCGCGCGCTTTCGCGTCAGGAACTCGTTTTGAATGAAGAAGGGCTCAATTGCCTCAGTGCAGTCGTACAGAAGCTTGAAGAACTGGTGATTCGCCATCGGGAGGGCAAAGCGCCTTCGGACATCAAGGTCCTGGTCGACAGGCTCTCGGCTCTGCTGCGCGCCGAGCAACCACACAGTGAGGCCTCTGGCGCAATGAAGCAGAGCGCGTCGGGCTATCCACCTCAGGTGACGGCAAAGGTACAAACGGCAAGCCAACAAGGGCTGAAAGTTCTCCTCGCTGTGTTTAAACCGGCCCCGAATCTGGATAGCCGCGGGATCAACATCGCTTCAGTTCGCACACAATTGCAGACGCTGGGCGAGATTCTGCATGCTGCTCCCAAGGTACAGGCGGGTGGGGAGTTAATGTTTGAGTTTCTTATCGCCGCTCGAAGCGAGCCTGCCGATGAGGAACGCTGGAAAGCCGACGGAATCAAGCTGACGGAATTCCGTCCTGTCCCGGCGGCGACACCGGCAGCGAGCGACACACCGGCTGCGCCAAATCCGTTCATTGCGCCATCGCACTTTGTGCGAGTCGAGCTTACTCGTCTGGATGACCTGATGCGTATCATGGGCGATCTCGTTGTTCAGCGCGCCCGCCTGGATGAGGCGCTCGGACGTATTGAAAATCAAATCGGGTCAACGGACAGCCGGATTCTGAACGAAATTACGCACAGTTTTAGCCGCGAGCTCAGGCATCTGCGCGATGGGCTCATGCGGATCCGTCTGGTCCCGATTGCCGAGGTGTTCGACCGCCTGCCTTTTGTTGTGCGCGACCTGTCACGGGAAACCGGCAAGAAAGTTCGCCTTCATCTTCAGGGTCAGGAGACCGAGCTGGATAAATATTTGGTCGAGCGTCTGAAAGATCCGTTGCTGCACCTGATGCGCAACGCAATCTCTCATGGCATTGAAGAACCGGCGGAACGCGCCTCGCTGGGCAAGTCCCCCGAAGGCAATATAACTCTCCGCGCTTCCGCAATAGGCGAAACAGTGCTGATCGAAGTCGCTGACGACGGCCGCGGCATTGACGCGGCGCGGATTCGCGAACGCGCCCGGGCGAACGGCCTTTCTGTCTCTGACGAGTTTGACTCCGCCGAATTGCTCGACGTGCTCTGTGCGCCGGGCTTCTCAACTCGCGATGAAGCCGACCTCGGCGCGGGCCGTGGCATTGGG
>DATENK010000672.1:0-10566 GCA_035275085.1 Verrucomicrobiia bacterium
TTGATTGTACTGTGAGCGGCAACTCAGCAGGTTATGCGGGGGGTGGCGGATATATCAGTGCGCTTACCAGGTGCGCCATAGTTAGAAATGCCAGCGGCGTGGGCGGGGGCGCTTGGCTCGGCGCTCTTGAGAACTGCACGCTAATCCACAACTCGGCGGGTTCCGGAGGCGGCGCCGCCGACGCGAGCCTCAGAAACTGCATAGTGACTTTGAATGTGGCGTCCGCTGCTGGAGGAGGAGTTTCGCGGTCCACATTGTACAACTGCACCGTGACTGGCAACCGCGCCGCGTCCGGAGGCGGAGCGAGCGGCGTGCTGGTTTGCAATCTGGGATGTGGGATTGAGCCAAGCACACTTTACAATTGCATTGTGCTCTACAACACCGCGTCCAAGGATCCCAACTATGAACCAGGCACGCTGTTGAACTACTCCTGCGCGGCACCGCTGCCTGAAACCGGCGTGGGCAACATCGATCTTGATCCGGAGTTGGCCAGCGCTTCGCATCTGAGCGCCCATTCTCCATGCATTGGGCGAGGCAATTACGCATCCGTCGACGGAATAGACATTGACGGCACCCCCTGGAGGAATCCGCCTTCGATCGGATGCGATGAGTTCGACCTGACGGCTACCGGTCCGCTTACGTTAAGCGCGACCGCGTCATACACGACTGTCCTCACTGGTTTCACCACGGACTTTTTCGCCGACATTAATGGCAACGTGAGCGCATCACGGTGGGAATTCAACGATGGGACCATTATCAGCAACCGGCCATACGCTTCGCATGCGTGGAATGCGATCGGTGACTACCCTGTCATTCTCCGTGCCTACAATCAAACTTACGCCGGTGGCCTGACGGCTACTGTCACGGTACACGTGGTCACCCAGCCGGTCCATTATGTGACTTTGAACAATGCTTCGTCGGCGGCGCCCTATACGTCGTGGGCCACAGCGGCCACGAATATTCAAGACGCCGTCGATGCCGCCACCGTGCCCGGAGCCCTGGTGCTTGTAACGAACGGTGTATATAAGACCGGCAGCAGAGTCGTGGAGGGCACCACGGCCAATCGTATCGCGGTGCAAAAAGTCTTGGAGGTGCGAAGCGTCAACGGTCCCTTAATGACAATTGTCGAGGGCTCTTCCTCGCCCCCTACACGCTGCGCCTACCTGACGAACGGCGCGAGCCTGTCGGGCTTCACGTTGACCAATGGATGGGTGCAGCATTCTATTTCAGACTATTCCGGCGGCGGAGCTTATGGCGGAACGCTGACTAACTGCATGCTCGTAGGCAACTCAGCGCAAAATGGAGCCGGGGCAGCTTTGTGCACCCTTAACAACTGCACATTGGCAGGAAACTATGCTGACAATTATGGCGGTGGAGCTCACGGGAGCATTCTGGAGTCCTGTACGTTGACGAACAACCATGCTCTGTTTGGTGGCGGGGCATATCAGTGCACCCTGAATAATTGCGCCGTAAGAGATAATACAGCGATTTACGGTGGCGGCGGAGTGTCTGATAGCGTCGCCAATAATAGCAGGCTGAGTGGAAACCTGGCTCAGGACGGTGGGGGGGCCTTCCAGAGTAAAATGAACAATTGCTCGTTGAGCCGCAACACTGCGCAAACGCAAGGCGGTGGAGCAAACACGTGCGCGCTGAACAACTGCATCATTACGGGCAACTCAGCGGTATACGGTGGAGGTGTGAACGAGGGAGCGATGACCAATTGCATCGCCTACTACAACACTGCTTCGGCCGGCGCGCCGAATTATTACCAAACCTTCGAGATTTACTATTCCTGCACCAGCCCGCTTCCCGATGGCGGTGCTGGCAATTTGGATGCAGAACCACAACTGGCCAGCGCGTCGCACCTGAGCGCCAGTTCCCCCTGCGTTCGGCGCGGCACCTACGCTTCCGTCACCGGTCGGGACATCGATGGTCAACCATGGGCGAACCCACCCTCGATCGGGTGCGACGAGGTTTACGTCGGGTTTGCGACGGGTGCTGTGACCGTAGCCACGCTGGCATCCTACAGCACGGCGGGCATGGGGTTTGCGATAGACTTTCAGGCCCTGATCGAAGGCAATGCCAGCGCCTCTCGCTGGGAGTTTGGTGATGGCACCATTCTGAGCAATCGGCCCTATGCCTCGCATGCGTGGAGCGCGGTCGGGGATTATCCTGTCGTACTGCGAGTTTACAACGACAGTTTTCCGGGTGGTGTCACGGCAACGACGATCGTTCACATCATCAAGGGTGAGTATTACGTGAATCTGAATAATCCGACGCCCGCGGCGCCATATACGTCGTGGGAGACCGCCGCCACCAATATTCAGGATGCCGTGGATGCGGCGTCGATCGTCGGCGCTATCGTGGTGGTGACGAATGGTGTTTACCAGACCGGTGGCCGACTCGGTTTCGGTTCTGAGACCACCAATCGTGTCGTCATCGACAAGCCGATAACGGTACGGAGCGTTAACGGCCCTGAGTTCACGGCGATCCGCGGGCATCACCACGAGGGAACGACAACCGGTAATAGCGCGATCCGGTGCGTCTATCTGGCGAACAACGCGAGGCTCGTCGGTTTCACACTGACCAATGGCGCTGCGGGAGCGCCGGGCGGTGGCGGGGTTTTTTGTTGGTCGACAACAGCCGCCGTGTCCAATTGTGTGATCGGTGGAAACGTGGTGGCCAGTGTGGGCGGCGGAGTCTATTCTGGCACGCTCTATAATTGCACCCTCGTTGATAACCACGCTGATAATGGCGGCGGTGGCGCGGGTGATGGTGTTCTCAATGAATGCACGCTGATTGCCAACTCCTCCAGTTACGGCGGAGGTGCGGGCGGAGCGACGCTGAACAATTGTACCCTTGCGGACAACATCGCCAATGGTGGAGGCGGCGGCGTTATCAGCAGCACGTTGAACAATTGCAATCTTATCCGCAATAAGGCGTCACAGGGCGGCGGAGCGTTTGACAGCACGCTCGATCATTGCACGCTCAGAGAGAACAACGCCTACGAGGGTGGGGGAGTCTATGGTGGCGCGCTCAAGAATTGCACGCTCACGCGCAACTTTGCTGACTACGGCGGCGGCGCAAACGGCAGCGGCTTTGGCCCTTGCATTCTCAAGAATTGCGCTTTGACGGAAAACTCGGCCTCTGAAGGGGGAGGTGCCGCTACTGCCGAGCTGATTAACTGCACGCTCACAGGCAACTCCGGTTTTTCCCGCGGCGGAGGTCTGGCATCCTGTTACGCAACAAATTGCATCGTCTACCACAATACAGCTCCCATCGACCCGAACTATTTTTTCGGCGGCTTCGACCATTCGTGCACAACACCACTACCGCCTGGCGTGAGAAATTTGGATAGTGACCCCGCATTGGCCAGTGCGATTTATCTGACCGTGGGCTCCCCCTGCATCGCGAGTGGCAGTTCGGCCGTCATAAGCGGAACCGACATCGAAGGCGAGGCGTGGCGAAATCCGCCTTCGATCGGCTGCGATGAATTCTACGCCGGCTCCGCCGCGGGCGCTCTCACGGCGGCTGTGTCGACAGCCTACACGAATGTCGCTGTGGGCTTCCCACTGGACATGCACGCTTCCATCACTGGCCATCCTTCAATATTACGATGGGACTTTGGGGATGGGAGTGTCGTCACGAATCGGCCCCATGTTTCACATGCGTGGGAGGCAGCCGGTGATTACATCGTCGTTCTCCGCGTTTATAACGCTACCTATCCTGGGGGGATCAGCGCGACGGCGATTGTGCATGTGGCGACGGCGGTTCACTACGTTGCCCTCGACAGTGCTTCGCCCGCAGCGCCCTATACGTCCTGGACCACAGCAGCGACCAACATTCAGGATGCCATCGATGCCACCTCGGCATTGGGCGCGTTGGTTCTGGTGACGAACGGCGTTTACCAAACCGGCGGCCGCCGCGTGTATGACATCACCAACCGCGTGAGTGTGGACAAAGTCATCCGGATCCAGAGTGTCAATGGCCCCGCGGTAACTGTGATCAAAGGCTATCAGGTACCCGCCGAAGGGGGCGGCCCCACAGGCGAGGCCGCCATCCGATGTGTTTACCTGACAAATCGCGCGAGCCTTACCGGCTTCACGATCACTAACGGCGCCACGGCTACATACACGTTTTCTCAAGGATCAACTGACGGTGGTGGGCTCTGGTGTGAATCCACAGGGTCCACTATTTCGAATTGTGTGATCTCTGGCAACCTGGCGCAAGCCGGCGGAGGCGGCGCGTATCAGGGCACGTTCCACAATTGCGTGTTGGCCCGGAACAGGAGCGGCAGCGGAGGTGCCGCGTATTTGAGCACACTCAATAATTGCACGATCAGCAATAACGTTGCTGAAATCGGCGGTGGCACCTACTACAGCACCCTGAACGCATGTACCTTAACGGGCAACTCAGCCAAAACTTCCGGCGGTGGATCCTATGACGGTACGTTGGACCACTGCGTCTTGACCGGGAACACGGCTACAAACATGGGCGGTGGGGCATCCGGCGGCACCCTGAACGATTGCATGCTAACCGGCAATGAGGCCGAATCCGGCGGAGGGGCGGCGGGCGCTGGTTTGATAAACTGCACCTTGGTCGGTAATCGCGCTTTCCAAAATGGCGGCGGTTGCGCCGGAGGCACGGTGATTGACTGCACAGTTTCGGGCAACTCCGCGCGGAATTCGGGGGGTGGGGCGTCCGGGGGAGAACTCTACAACAGCAGGTTGATTGGCAACTCGGCGGAATTTGGCGGAGGCGCGTTTTTGAGCTCGACAGGATTCACCGTGATCAACTGCACCGTGAGCGGTAACACGGCTTATTGGGCCGGCGGCGTGTATGGGGGGACACTGAAGAATTCTGTGCTTACGGATAACTCGGCATTTTGGGCCGGTGGGACCTATCTAAGCGAACTGGCGAATTGCACGGTTGTTAACAACGGGGCGGACTTCAGCGGTGGAACCTACTATGGGACGCTCTACAATTGCATCGTAATCTCGAACAGCGCTGCCGTCGGTGAAAATTATTTATACAGCACCTTAAATTACTCGTGCACGACTCCGCTTCCCACCAATGGAGTTGGCAACATTCAGAGCGATCCGCTTTTTGCCGATTACGGGGGCGCGAACTTGCGTCTGCAACCCGGCTCGCCCTGCATCAACTCCGGGCTGAACGCATACGTGGTCCCGGAGCCCGATCCGGATGGTAATCGGCGCATTGTTGGAGGTACGGTCGACATGGGCGCGTACGAATTCCAATCGCCCGTTTCCAGCATTTCGTACGGATGGCTGCGCCAATACGGCTTCGCGCCGGATACCGGGATAGATGCCACTGATTCAGACGGGGACGGCGCCAACAACTTGCAGGAATGGATTGCGGGGACGGTTCCGACCAATGCGCTTTCTGCCCTGCGATTGTTGAGCCCCGTCGGGAACACCTGGCCGCGCGTGCTCACGTGGCAAAGCGTGAACAATCGGATGTACACGCTTGAACGCGCGACGAATTTAGGCGATCTCCAACCATTTTCAGTGGTGACGATCAACATCGTGGGTCAGGCAGGGACCACAACCTACGCCGATACAAACGCTGTCGGGCCCGGCCCATTCTTCTACCGCGTGGGCACGGAGCGGTAATCTTGGGTTCGGGATTATTTCTCGCCGGAGGCGAGGAGGGTTTGAAAATTCGGAGGCTCGTCTTCCTGGGCGACCACGGTGATCTCAATCTTTTTGAATCCGGCGGACTCGAGCCATTTGTGCAAGTCACTCTCAGGGAAACCGAGCCAATGATCGCCGTATAATTCGCGCGCTTTCTCGAATTGATGTTCGAGCAAATCCAGAATCATGAGTTGCCCGCCAGGTTTCAGAATGCGATGCGTGGATTGGATCGCACGCGCAGGGTCTTTGGCGTGATGCAGCGCCTGGCTAAGCACGACCAGGTCGACGGAGGTGGGATCGATTGGCGGTTCCTCGAGATTGCCGTGGCGGAATTCGAGATTCTTCAGCCCCATTTTTTTTGCTTTGTTCGCGCCGAAGGCCACGATTTTTTCCGAATTGTCCACGGCGATGACTTTCTTCGCGCGGCGCGCAAGGAGTTGCGAGAGCAGTCCCTCGCCGGAGCCGAGGTCAGCGACCACGAGGTGAGGCATCAGTCGCAACAGCATTTGCCCGAACGCCTGCCATGAACGACCGGGCCCATAGCTGCGATCGAAGCGCCCCGCCACCTGGTCGAAGTAAAGCTGCGCCTGTTCGTGTCGGCGGCGGACGATGCGCTTCAAATTTATCTGGTCACCGCCGTATTCGGGCAGTTCCTTCGCGCCACGTGTGGCAAGCTCGATGAATTCTTTCGCGCCCGCATCGGCCTGCGGGTTCAGCTTATAAAAGGTGCGCTTGCCGTCGCGCCGATATTGGACCAGCCCCGCCTCCTGCAAAGGGCGCAAATGCGTGGAAATGCGTGATTGGCCCATGCGCGTGACCTGCTGGATTTCGTTCACGGAAAGCTCGTCTTTTTCGAGCAAAGCCATGATTCTCAGCCGGGTTGGGTCGGCCAGGGCGCGCAAAGATCGCAGGGTATCGGCCATTGAACGATTCTAGTTGACGGCGGTCCAAAGCAATATATCTTCGTATCTTGATACGTCAATATGTGCGTTGCCGCTAATCGTTAAAACCTTAAACTGGATGAGTAGAAATTACATCTTTTCTTCGGAGTCGGTCGGCGAAGGCCATCCCGACAAAGTTTGCGACACTATCTCTGATGCCGTGCTGGACGCCTGCCTTGCGGAGGACCCCAAAAGCCGCGTCGCCTGCGAAACCTACGCCAAAAGCAACATCGTGGTCGTGGGCGGTGAAATCACCACGCAGGCGCGCCCGGCGTATAACCAAATTGTCCGGCAGGCGATTCGCGACATCGGTTACGTCAACGATGACGACGTGTTCCATGCCGATCGCGTGTTCATTATGAACATCGTCACGACCCAGAGCCCGGACATCGCGCAAGGCGTCGACGCTCGCGCCGCCGATGGTAAGGAAACCGCCGAGCAAGGGGCCGGCGACCAGGGTTTGATGTTCGGGTTCGCGTGCGATGAAACGCCGGAATTGATGCCGTCCCCGGTTATGTTTGCGCATCGCCTCGGCCGCGAACTGACACGCGTGCGCAAGAACAAGGAAGTGAAGTGGCTCCGTCCCGACGCGAAGAGCCAGGTATCCGTCCAATATGAGAATGGCAAGCCCGTGCGCATCACTAACGTGGTCGTGTCCACGCAGCATGCGGCGGATGTGAAGCACAAGGTGATTCGCGATTTCATTATCAAGGAAGTCGTTCGCAAAGTTCTGCCCTCCGACATGCTTGATAAAGAAACCGAGTATTTGATCAATCCTACCGGCCGTTTCGTGGTGGGCGGGCCGCAGGGCGATACTGGCCTCACGGGCCGCAAGATCATTGTGGATAGCTACGGCGGCATGGGCCGTCACGGCGGCGGTGCGTTCAGCGGGAAGGATCCGTCCAAGGTGGACCGCAGCGCGGCTTACATGGGCCGCTATGTAGCGAAAAATATTGTGGCCGCCGGGTTGGCGAGCCGTTGCGAAATCCAATTCGCTTATGCCATCGGTTATCCTGATCCGGTTTCCGTTTCCGTGGACACGTTCGGCACTGGGTTGGTGAGCGATGAAAAAATTATCGAAGCCGTCCAGAAAGTTTTCAGCTTCAAGCCGGCGGACATCGTCAAGCAACTAAACCTGTTGCGGCCGATATATGCGAAGACCACGAATTATGGCCACTTCGGCAAGTGCGACGATCCGGATATCACCTGGGAACGGACGGATAAGGCGGCTGCCCTGAAACGCGCCTGTAAATAACTTAATGCTGATCATAATCTTACTTTTAATCTCATGAGTACCATCAAACTTCCTCGTTCGCGTCCCACGAGTGTCACAAAGATTCGTCCGGCCACGGGTGGCAGTTCCAACGGCGCGCCCGACTATAAGGTCAAGGACCTGAGCCTGGCCGACTGGGGCCGCAAATCCATCGACATTGCCGAACACGAAATGCCCGGCTTGATGTCGATTCGACGCAAGTACGCCCCGCAAAAGCCGCTTAAGGGCGTGCGCGTCACGGGGTCGCTGCACATGACGGTTGAGACCGCGGTGCTCATCGAGACTTTGCGCGATCTCGGCGCTTCTGTTCGTTGGGCGAGCTGCAACATTTTTTCGACGCAGGACCACGCCGCGGCCGCAATCGCAAAGGCGAACGTCCCGGTGTTCGCGTGGAAAGGCGAAACGCTCGAGGAATATTGGGATTGCACGCTCGACGCCGTCACCCATCCGAACGAAACCGGCCCGCAATTGGTGGTAGACGACGGCGGCGACGTGACGCTTCTCATTCACAAGGGCTATCAATTTGAAGAAGGCGACAAATGGGTGACTTCACCGTCGCAGAGCCATGAAGAAGACGTCGTGAAGCATTTGCTCAAGCGCGTCGGCAAGGAACGCCCCGGTTTCTGGCATAAGATCGTGAAGGATTGGCGCGGCGTCAGCGAAGAAACGACCACCGGCGTGCATCGCCTTTATCAGATGAAGGAAGCCGGCAAACTGCTGGTCCCCGCTATCAACGTGAACGATTCGGTCACGAAGTCCAAGTTCGACAACCTTTACGGCTGTCGCGAATCACTCGCCGACGGCATCAAGCGCGCGACGGACGTGATGGTCGCCGGCAAGGTCGCCTGTGTTTGCGGCTACGGTGATGTGGGCAAAGGGTCGGCGCATTCGCTGCGCGGGTTCGGCGCGCGCGTGATCGTCACAGAGATTGATCCCATCAACGCCTTGCAGGCCGCGATGGAAGGCTTCGAAGTCACGACCATCGAAGAGACTTTGGGCCGCGCCGACATTTACGTCACCACCACGGGCAATTGCGACATCATCACGCTCGAACACATGGAGCGCATGAAAGACCAGGCGATCGTTTGCAACATCGGCCACTTCGATAATGAGATTCAGGTGGATCGTCTCAACACCGCGAAGGGCGTGAAAAAGCTGAACATCAAGCCGCAACTCGACAAGTACACGTTCGCGAAAGGCAACAGCATCTATCTGCTCGCCGAAGGCCGGCTCGTGAATCTTGGTTGCGCCACCGGCCATCCGAGTTTCGTGATGTCCAATTCGTTTTCCAATCAGGTGCTTGCGCAGCTTGACCTTTGGAAGAACAAGGACGCTTACAACCGCGATGTCTATCGCCTGCCGAAGAAGCTGGACGAAGAAGTCGCGCGCTTGCACCTCGAAAAGATCGGCGTGAAGCTCACCAAGCTCACGAAGAAGCAGGCGGATTACCTCGGCGTGTCCGTCGACGGCCCTTACAAGCCCGAGCATTACCGCTATTAAAGGCTGCGCAGTAAAAGCGATTGGATCCCGGACAGGCTGTCCGCGCTTCAATTAATACATGAGCCGCGTCCTTATCATCGGCGGCGGAGTCGTGGGCCTCAGCACAGCCTACTATTGCCTCCAGCGCGGCCACGAAGTGACCGTGCTCGACCGCGGCTCGCCCGAAGACGCGAACTGCTCCTACGGCAACGCAGGACTCATTGTCCCCAGCCACTTCGTGCCGCTCGCCGCGCCCGGGATGGTCGCGATGGGGCTAAAATGGATGCTCAAACCTGACAGCCCGTTCTATATTAAGCCGCGCCTGGACGCCGATTTGATCTCGTGGGGATGGAAATTCTACCGCTCCGCAACCCGCGACCACGTGCGGCGTTCCGCTCCTTTGCTGCGCGACCTCAACCTCGCCACAAGCGCGTGCTTCGATGAGTTCGCCCGCAAGCATGGCAACGACTTCGATCTGGAAAAGCGCGGCTGCTTCTGTTTATGCAAGACGCAGGAACGCCTCGATCACGAAGCCGAGATCGTCGAGCAAGCACGCGAACTCGGCTTGAAAGCCGACCTGCTCGACGCAAAGCAGACCGCCGCGATGGAACCAAGCGTGCGCATGGAGATCGTAGGCTCCGTTTTCTTCCACGACGATTCGCACATCTCGTCCTGGAAGTTTATGGGGGCCTTGAAGCGCGAAGTCGGCACGCACGTCCGCTGGGATACTAAAGTCACGGGTTGGAAGATAAAAGGCGCGCGCATTGACACCGTACAAACGACTCAAGGCGATTTCACTGCCGACGAAGTCGTCCTGTGTGCCGGCTCATGGTCGTCCACGCTCCTCAAATTGCCGTTGCAGGCTGGCAAAGGTTATAGCCTCACCCTGCCCGAACCGCCCCAACTCCCGCGCATCCCGATGATCCTCACCGAGGCCCGCGTCGCGGTCACGCCCATGGGCGGCAACCTGCGCTTCGGCGGCACCATGGAAATCGCGGGCCTGAATGAAGACGTGAATCCCATTCGCATCCAGGGAATCATTCGCTCCGTCCCCAAATATTTCCCGCACTTTGCCTCCAAAGACTTCGAAGGCATCAAGCCTTGGCGCGGCCTACGCCCCTGTTCGCCCGACGGCATGCCCTACATCGGTCGCACACGCCGCTTCAAAAACCTCCTCGTCGGCACCGGCCACGCCATGATGGGCCTCAGCCTCGGCCCG
>DATENK010000673.1:0-3269 GCA_035275085.1 Verrucomicrobiia bacterium
ACCATTCGGTCAACTTTTCCGCCGTCCAGGCAAGTGTCTTATCGAGGTGACATAAGTTGCAGGCGTTCGGCCGGCCGGTGGCGATTGTTGCCTGCACCGAAGGACTGTCGACCTGGTGACTGCGGATCGCTTTCATTAATCCGTAAGTCGTGTGCGGCATGTGACAATTGTAACAGAGACTGCCGCTTGACGTTTGGGTGTGGTGACTGTGGTTCGGGCTGAGGTCTTGGTGGCATTGTGTGCAAGCGGCGTTCGACTCCATGCCTTTGGCCAATTGATCGTCGGGGGCGGACTCATGCAGCGAATGGCAGCTCAAGCAACTCATGGTCCCCTTCTGAAAGCAGGGCGATTCAATCAAGCCATTGAATTCGCGGCCCGACACTCGCACCATGCCGTCAGACCAATAACGTTCCTCCAGGAATTTCGCGTCATGTTCCTTTGGCGTTTTCGTTGCGCGGGTGACTGGAGTGAACTTTTCCAGGTCGTCCCCTGGGCGGTATTTAAAGCCTTCGTCCTTCCAATTCGCCTCGCGCGGAATGGTCTTGATGCTATGGCATTGGCCGCAAACCTGCGACGATTTCACATGCGAGAGGTGGGACGGATTGGTGATGGTGGGATCTTTGCCGACGCGGTGCATGGCCAAGCGCCGCGCCGGGTTTGCGTTAAGGGCGACATGTTTTTCTGCCGGGCCGTGACAGGCTTCGCAGGCGATGCCGATTTCGCCGAGTTGCGTTCGCAGAATGGAATAATCCTTCGGGTCGGGCCTGGGCTGGCCGGCGGTGGCATGACATTGGATACAATTCGCGTTCCAAAGTTGCACCGGCGCGGGAAAGTGCGGATCCATCAAAAATGTGTCGTTTCGCGGGACCCAACGTTCGTCCTCGAACAAATACGAAAACGGGAGATTCAACTGCAGATTGCCTTTTGCGCTCGGGACCCAATAGGCCTGCATGTGGTGCGAACCTGTAGTGATGCCGAGGCGTTTCCAGACGCGCGTCGCCGGTGTGCTCGGGGGCTTCCCGGGATTGGCCAAATACTCCAGCCGCCAATCCGGATCCAGCATCTCCACCCAGAACTCGTCGCCGCGCCGCTCGAATTTGTAGGACTGGCCCTCCAATTCAAGCGTCTGTCCTTCGAACTTACCGCGGACAGCTTCGGGCGTGGCGTATTGCGTCATCGTGCGGTGATAGCTGCGATGCCATGAAGAGTATTGATCCGGGTGGCAGGACTGGCATTTATCCGACGAAACATAGCCTCCTGGGCGGCCTTCATGCGGCACGCTGGCGTAAAAATGCGAGCGCTCGCTTGCTTTGCGTATGCGCCAGTCGCTCCATTTGTTGGCGGCAAACAAGCCGCAGCCGGCAAGCAACAGAATGAGGACGACGAATTTTGCGCCGACGCTGCTTGCACGTCGGAGGAAAGGGAATAGCCCGATGGCAAGCAGGGAAAGAAACAGCAGCCACTCGATGCGCATCACAGCTCAGCATGGTTATACTCGAAAAGGCAGAAAAACGTCACGCAAATATGGGCCGGCCGAACCCTGATCTTTCGTTTGCAAAGCGGGGAATACCCCTTAATTTGGAGGAGGCAATCCGGGGAGAGGAGATATTATTACAAACGAAAACCATGCTATGAATGGCCTAGAACCGGCAGGAATTCTGCACATTGACGATAGTGAGGACGATCGTTTTCTCTTCAATCGCGCCTGGCAGCGCGCCGGTATTCACCTGGCGCTCGTTTCGCTATGTAGTGGCGAAGAGTGCATCGATTACCTGGCCGGCAATGGTGAATATGCGGACCGCACGATGTATCCCCTACCCTGCATGGTTTTTCTGGATTTAAAAATGAACGGGACCAGCGGATTCGATGTTTTGCAATGGATCCGCAATCAACCGCTACTCCACCACCTGGTGGTGATCTTATACTCGTCATCCAACCATAGTGCGGATGTGCAGCGCGGCATGGAACTGGGCGCCAATGCATTCGTGACCAAGCCAGCCGGCAATCAACGCTGGGTTGAGTTGCTGGTATCCATCAAGAATTTTTGGCTGCGCTTTCACGAATTCCCCTGGCCGTCCAAATGCCAGGCGCCCGAAGTGGTGGCGTAAGGGGCATCGGTTCAGCGAACCTCAATTGCGGACTCGTCCGCAGCGCATCAGCCCGAGCTAGACCAGCATACGCGAAGAATCTCGGAACACGCGCGCCGTCGTGTTACACATTTGCGCATGGATTTAGAGAAGCGGCTGGACACGTTTTTGGGCAAACGACCGCAGATCGGCAGAGATGTTTATATTGCGCGCGGAGCGGTGGTCGTGGGCGATGTAACCCTCGGGGATCACTCGAGTGTGTGGTACAACGCTGTGCTGCGCGGGGATATCAATCGCATAGTGGTCGGCGCTTACACGAACATCCAGGACAATGCGGTGCTGCATCTGGAGAATGATTTGCCGTGTGTTGTTGGAAATTACGTGACGATTGGGCATTCAGCCATCGTGCACGCTTGCAGGGTGGGAGATGAGACGTTGATCGGGATGGGTTCCGTTGTTTTGGACGGCGCGGTAATTGGCAAGCACTGCCTGATTGGGGCAAAAGCCTTGGTAAAGCAAGGGATGCAAATCCCGGATGGCTCGCTGGTGGTGGGTATGCCTGCGAGGATTGTGCGGACGCTTACGGCCGAGGAGCGAGCGAAGTTCAAACCGGGCGCGGAGAAATACGCCGGGAACGCCACGTATTGCCTGAAGCGCGGGATCAATGTGCAGTGACGTTACTGCGGAAGAAATAACACGAGAAGCACCGTCGATTGCGATTCTTTCAGGATCTTGTTACAACCTGCGGATGAACCAGGTGGAAGAAACGCGGGTGGATGTGCATAGTGAAGCGTTTTTGCGGCGGCTGATGCGGGGGCAATTGCGGCTGTCGATCGGGTGCGCGGCAGCTTTTTTGGTGGCGCTGCTTGGTTTGCCGCTGGCGAATTATTTTTTTCCGGAGTTGATGGCGCGGCGGATCTTTGGGTTTACACTGAGCTGGTTTATTCTGGGCGTTCTGTTTTTCCCGCTGGTGTGGGTGATTGCGTGGTTTTTTATCCGCAGGTCCATCGCACTGGAAGAACAGGAGACTCGCGAAACTAAATGAGGGTCGATCCCTGGATTTTTGGGTTTTCGCTGGCGACGGTGGCAGCGACCATTTGGATGGGCTTCTGGTCGGCGAGACGATCCAAAACGGCGCATGATTTTTTTGTGGCGGGACGTTCGGTGTCCGTTGGATGGAAC
>DATENK010000674.1:0-6411 GCA_035275085.1 Verrucomicrobiia bacterium
CTTTAGCGCTCCACAGCAATTTGGGGCCGGTTTTGGGCCATTCCTTGAGAAGTCCCTTGTCTGTCGAATGCCCATCCCGCTTTTCCCCTCGCCATTGCGGCCAATCCCCGCCCTTCACGCAAACGGCGGATGCCGCTACCAAACCCGCCAGGAAGACACTCTGTCTGTTAAACATAGGCGGAGATCGTTGAAAATTCCGGCGTCAGTGTCGAGCACTAGTGCATCTCTACCGCACACGTGCCGATGCCGCCCATGTAGAAGTTGAACTGCACGTTCGGATGGTCAGCGAGGAGGGACATTGGGACAGCGGAATCCACGATGCGCTGCCCGATCATGAACGTGGTGAGGCGCTGCCCGAAAGGATTGTCGTGCATGCCTGCATGCCAGATGGAAACTTTCTCGGCGCGCCAGGTTTCGACTGGACCAACGCTGATCGCTTTCGTCGGCACGAGCGCGATGTTGCCGCCACCGGAAGTGCGGGCGTTTTGCGCGATGGTGAGCGGATGCAAATCCACGACCCGCGTAGATAATTGTCGGTACTCAGCCGGCGCGGGCGGCTGATCTTTGTATTTGCCTTCGCGGCGGAGCGGATCGTTGAAGGCCCAATGCTTTACGTCCCCCTGCCCGCCTTGCATCACGGCGCAACGCACGCCATCCCAACTCTTGCGGTAAGCAGTCGTGTTCGCCTTCGGAAAATGAAGATTGGAATCCGGCATCTTCAGCTCAGGTTGAATACGATTGAAACACATTTCGCGGTCGGCGCGTTCAAAGGACAATGGATGCGTCACTGGGACCTCCTTGCCATCGAGGAACCATTCATCCATGCCCCAGAAATGCGCCGACTTAACCGAAAGGTTCAGATCATTGACGAGTCGCGCTACCAGCGGCAGTTGCTCAGTGGGGCCGATCGGTCCGCAGATGCCGACAGGATTGTCCGCTGTGGATTGTTTCCATGCGGTAATGTACTCGAGCGCTTCAGCTAAATAAAAATCCTCGAGCGTGTCGTAGAACACGATACGGAAACCGGGACGCGACAGCTTGAGCATGTCTTCCGGCGTGAGTCGCGCGGCACGTTCGATGATTTCGGCATCCAGTGTGGTGTAATCCCACCAGTCCGGCGCAATGGAACTTAGCTTTCGCGGCATAAATACTTGTCCTTGAGCGCCTCGTGCAAAGGGTCGTCGGCAGCGGCCGAAAATCCGAGGTGCAAATGGCGGCGCCAACCCTCGGCGTGTTGGAAACGGCCCGACATAAAACCTAGATCGAGTGAAAGGGCGTCCATCGTTTGCAGATACGAGTCCATGCCCTGACTGGCATCGAGCCACTCTTTCTGGCTGCGATGGGCCGCCAGCGCTTCGCGCTTGGTCCCGTGAACCGAGGTCGTATCAATGAAGCAGTCGGGCAAAACCGGTTGGCGCAAGGGGTCGCGCAAGCCGTGCGGCATCGCGTGATAAATGGTCACGTCGCCGTCAATGGCGCGCGCGGGCGGCGTGGTTTTGAAGTTCGGCATGCCGCGCGCGAACGCCGCCGTCACCGCCAGACGGCAGGTGTTCGTGTGATCTTCCATATAATCTTGCGGCGAATGCGTGAGCACGATGCGCGGTTGGACTTTGCGCACGGTGGCGGCGAGTTTTCGGAGCAACGGCAACTCGTAAAGGATCTCCAGATCGTCGGCGATGCTGTCGTGATATTGCGCGCCGAGGAGTTTGGCGGCGGCTTTCGATTCTTTGCGGCGAATGCGTCGAACGGTTGCAGCATTAAAGCGCGTGCTGCCGCACGAACCGCTGCTAAGGGTCATGTAGTGAATGGACCAGCCCTTCTCTTTGAGCCGCAAAAGCGTCCCGGCCATGTAAAATTCGATGTCGTCAGGGTGGGCAGCTATGGCGAACGCCACGCTAGTGCTTACGGTGGGCATGGCGTTCGGCCGAGGCGTCGGCGGCGAAAATGATTTCGTGCGTGCGCAATGCGTGAGCCAGATTCGTCAACGGCATGTCGGCTCCTTTATCGAGCGCGTCGAAAAACGTCTGGAATTGCATCTGATAGGGATGATCTGAGACGTCGCCCGAATCGAGCAACTTCATAGAAAGCTCGCTCCAGCGATTTTTGTCGAGAGCGCCGAGCTGCGTCGAATAAATCTTATTGTCCAACAGGCTGCCTTCGCTGCCCACAAGATGCACGTGAAAATAATACGGCTGCAGGCAATCAATGATGGACGCCACTTTTCCCACGCGGCCATCCTTAAACTTCAGGATCGTGACGCTGGTGGTGGGATATTCGTAGGACGCGAAATCCTTGTTGGCGGAATGCGTCGAGTAACTGCTGGCGATCTCCACGTCCTCGCCCATGCAGAGGAGCAGCGCATCCATGGCGTGACAACCAGCCGAGAGCAGGCTGCTGCCGCCGGCATTTTTCTTGGTGTTCCAGCGGTACTGGCCGTACCACGGTCCGATGCCGTGATAGTAGTCGACTTCGGCGTAATGAATTCTCCCAAGCAGCCCCTGGTCGATGATCGCTTTCACGGTGCGGAACTGGCTGGAAAATCGGCACTCGAAACAAACGCACACCTTCACTTTGGCTTTGTGGACCGCATCCCGAATCTTCTGGCAATCCTCCCAATTCAGCGCCAGCGGCTTCTCGATGATCATGTGTTTGCCCGCCTTCGCGGCGGCAATCGCGTGTTTGGCATGATCCTGCGGGTAGCTGCAGATGGAGACGGCCTGAATCTTTGAATCAGCCAGCATCGAATCCAGGTCGTGATACGCGGTGATCTGCCCGCCGTGGCGCGCGCTCAGTTCCATCGAATCCAGCTTGCGAGAAGAGTAGACGGCCGTGACTTGTGCCTGCTCGGTCGCGTTGATCGCGGCGATGTGTGCGGTGCTCACCCACCCGTAGCCGACGATTCCGACGTTGTAACGTTTTGCCGTCAATGTGTGAAAATGGCACCCCGTTTAGCCTTGATTGTCAAGCGTCACCTGCCCGTGCCGAAGAGCTTCGGAAAAATCCGCTACACCGCTACATTTGCGATTTTACTAAGGAAACCGCAAAAAGATCCGCTACATGTAGCGGATGATCTGCTACATTTCCGGCTCTGCTTATAAGCCCCGATACTCAATTCCAATTTATGGATGCGGTGCGGTCGCGAAATTTGTGGCGCGCAGCCAGGTGCGATAGTAAGTGCCACTGGCGCCAACGTTCGCGAAGTCGCATAAGCGCAGGGCGGGTAAATCGGCGATGAGCCAGTCGGCTGGTTTTGCGGTGAGTGCAAGGTGGTTGAGGTCGACAACGGGAATTGCCGTGTCGTCGAAGGGGTTGTGCTTCTGATCGTAAGCGAGGAGGATTGGACCGCGGTAAAGGCTGACTCTGCCGGCTTGTTCGCGTTCACCGGCCGCGTACCAGGTCGGGAGGTTGAGTTTGAGTTCGATGCGAGCGCCGGGCGCCGCCTGGAAATAGGTGCCTGGAGTAACCGCTCCCTGACGGTCGCGGCTCTGTACGTGTGCATTGGTGGCCCAGCCGGGAATACGGATGGCTAATGGGGATTTGGTTTCGATGACGACATTGTCTTCGAAGGGGTAATCGCCGGTCACGCGCACGACGTTCGAATAGGTCATCGGCCCTAAATAATTCAGCGTGAGCCGATTGGTAATTTGCATCACGGCCCATTCGCTAAGCATACCGAGCCCGCGGGGGCCGTTGACGGAGCAGCAGTTCAATTCGGGCGATCCGGGGCGTGCTTGAAACACGATCGAGTGCTGCGAGGCCGTGCGACGCCCGTTCATGGGAGTGTCGTAGGTCCACCAATAACCGGATGGATGCTGCGCGGCGCAAATGGCGTTATAAAATGTCAGTTCGAGGTCGTCCGCAATACGCGGATCGCCGGTGATGCCCAGCGCATCGATCATCACAGCGCTCCAGGCAATGGTGCAGCAAGTTTCGATGGCCTCTTCTTTAAAGGCGTTTCCTGTGGCCTGTTCGCCGGAAGAAAACGCGCCAGTGTTATGCACATCGAACCGCCGAATACTGGCGCGATGGTGCAAAAAGGCGCGCTCGTAACGCTCATCGGCAGTGATGCGCCACATCTCAGCCAGGCCTTGCAGCGCGTGCAAACTCTCCCAGCGCGGACGTGGCGTCTTATAAAATTCCACGCCTTGCAAGCCGGTGTTCAAGTAGTCGCCGGCCTTTGGCAGTTCGGAAATAATCTTCTCGCACAAGGCCAGGTATCGCGGCTCGCGTGTCTTCTGATACAGCAGAGCAAACCCGTGCAGGCTCGACATGTTCATCTCGTGCGAGCCGGCGTCCAACACACTGCGTTTCCCGTCCAAATAGATAGTGCACGCAAGGTCGGCGGCACGTCGCGCAGCAGCGAGGGCTCGGGCATCCCCCGTGGCTTCAGTCCAAAGCAGCAAACCGAGAATCACGTGATAGTGGCCCCACAAATCCCAATGGCCGAGCAACCGCTCCTTCTTCGGCCAGGGCCCGAGGTAACCGTCTTCGGCCTGCAACGCGATCAGGCGATCGACCACATTCGACAATGTTGCGCGCAGGCAAGGATCATCACTCATGCGCATGGCTTGCACACCGCTGATCAAATATTTGCCCACGAATTCCCCCGCCCAATCCACCAGGTTCGGCAGCGGCAGACGGTCCCGCAGCGCGAACATCTCAAGCATGGCCGGGTTCGCGTCCGGCGCGCGACAGAGCCAATTGCGCACGTTGGCGTCAATGCGGTCGCCGACCTTGCCTTCGAAGTGGAAGGTCGAGGCGAGAGGGGCGGTCGTGAAAGCAAAAATGCTGGCGGCGACCAGAGATTGGGACTTTAAGCGGATGGACTGAATCACAAGGAAGAGTTTTCAACGACCGGCGGCCGCGGATCAACACGGATTAAGATTAGGATTACGATTATGATTAAGAATGGAAACCTTAGGCCGCACCGCGGAGTGACTCATCAGCGTCCTTGATGACGAAGCGGGCTTTGAGGCTGGCGACGGGGACGGCGAGGCCGGCTTGTTCGACGGAGCGGAGGACTTCCGGAAAGTCCTTGTAAGCAGCGGGCGCTTCGTCCTTGGGATACCAGCGGCAGTTGGTGAGAATGTCGCAACCAGCGAAAGCGTCATCGATGGTCTTTTGGTCGAATTCGCGGATGGAGGCTTTGCGGCCCTTGGCACGGCCAGCGCCGTGGTTCACGCTGTAACAGCTTTTTTCCGCGCCCGGTTCGGCAACCATGACAACCGAGCCGGCCATGGGATTACCAGGGAGGAGGATCGGATGGCCCGTGGCGTAAAAGGGCGTGTCTTTCAAGGCGTGATGAAAGGCAGGGAACGCGCGCGTTGCGCCTTTGCGATGGACCCAGCTTAACTGATCGTTCACGATTTCCTGGCGCGCGATATTGTGACTGATGAAATAGACGAGCTGACCCTTCACGCCCGGAATGATTTCCTGAAAGGCTTCGAGCACAAACGCGTTAATCAGCAAATGGTTGACGGTGGCGAAATTCCCGCCGAGCGCCATGTCATCGAGGTAATTATTTGCTTCCGGACTGCCCAGTGGTGCGTAGACGAGCTCACGGTCGCCGCCGGGAAGAGGGATGTTCCACTGGGTGAAGCGCGCCTGCAGCGTGCGAAACTGGTCGTTCGCGAGTTGATACCCGAAGCCCCGCGAACCGCAGTGCGAAAGGAACGCGACGCACCCATCGCGCATGCGCAACACTTCGGCGACGCGGCGCGCGCGATCGTTGTTCTCGATGTGGACGGCTTCGCATTCACCGAAATGATTGCCGCCGCCGTAGGAGCCAAGTTGGCGAATTTTCTCCTCGAACTTCGCGAAACGTCCGGCGCGGATTAGAAAATCGAGGCGCTCGCCGAGTTCGTGCGATGAACCTTTGTGGCCGACGTGGAAAGCATCCTCGCAACGCGTGCCCCATTCCGGCGAGATGCCAAGCGCAGTGCAGACTTCGGCGGATGCTCCTTCGACAGCGACGCGCCGGCCGAGATCGGGATCCACAGGCCGCGCTTTTCTGGCGAAACGCTGGCCTTTGCCGGGACCGGTGGGCGTGCGCTCAAGGATCGCGTTGATGAGCGAGCGGCGCAAACGCTTGTCGGCGATCTGATCCGCCGGCAAATCCAATTGCAGGAGGCTCATGGAACATTTGATGTCCACGCCGACCGGGCCGGGATAGATATGCGTCGGAGAAACCATTACGCATCCTACAGGAGCGCCATAACCGGCGTGGGCGTCCGGATTGAGGACCAAATCAGTGACGCCGGGCGCACTCCGCGAGTTCAGCGCCTGCTGAATGCACGTGCCGTCGAACGCATCGCGAATCGCTTCGTGCCGATGACGGTGATCGGTTTGCCTTTATCATCCGGCGCGGGAATGAATCCGGTCGCCTCGCCGGTTTCCTGGATAACTTCGTTG
>DATENK010000675.1:0-7261 GCA_035275085.1 Verrucomicrobiia bacterium
GCCGCTGAAAAGGTCCGCATATTTATAGAAGCATTGAAAAAACAGATTCCGGTGCCCATCCGCACCTGGGATGAACGCTTGACCACCGCGCAGGCGAACCGGTTTTTAATCGCGGCGGACGTGAAGCGCCGCGACCGCAAAGAGAAGGTCGACAAAACAGCCGCGGCGATCCTGTTGCAAAGCTATCTGGATTCGCTGGCGGGGTCGTAGCGCGGGTGTCCAGGCCGGCGTCTGCGAGGATTGCGGTTGAAAAGCGTAGGGGCTCTGGCAGGCTTACGCGGTGAAAGTCGCGTTTGGACAGATCAACACGACTGTGGGCGACCTGAAAGGCAATGGCGAAAAGATCAGTACTGCCTATCAAAAAGCTGCGCAGGCCGGTGCTGAGCTGGTGTTGTTGCCGGAGTTGGCGACCTGCGGCTACCCGCCACGCGACTTGTTGCTGAAGAGCCGGTTTATTGACCGGAACCTGGAGTTGTTGGAAGGGCTGGCGAAAGCGACGGGGAAAACGGGCCTGGTGGTGGGTTACGTGGGGCGCAACAAGACCGGCGTCGGCCGTGAGGCGACCAACTCGGTGGCGCTGCTGCAGAACGGGCGAATGGTAGCGACCCGGGACAAGACTTTGCTGCCGACCTACGATGTTTTCGATGAGGATCGTTACTTCGAGCCGGCGACGCGGAACGAAGTCGTTGAGTTCAACGGGCGCAAGATCGGGCTGACGGTGTGTGAGGATGTTTGGAACGATGAAGATTTCTGGCATGATAGCCGGCGGTATCGGTTGGATCCGGCGCGTGAGTTGGTAAGAGCCGGCGCCGAAGTGATCCTGAATGTTTCGGCCTCGCCATGGCATTGGGGCAAGAACAAAATTCGCCAGGACATGCTGGCCAGCCTTGCGGCCAAGCATGGCGCTCCCCTGCTCTACTGCAATCTGGTGGGTGGCAATGACGAACTGGTATTCGATGGCTCGAGCCTGGCGTTTGATGGCAAGGGTGGATTGATCGGTGAAGGGGCGCACTTCAAAGAAGACTTTTTCATCATTGACCTGAAGTCGCCGAAGGCTGTCGAGGCACGGCCAATTGTGGTCGAAGAGAGCATTTTCAACGCGCTGGTTCTGGGGTTGCGCGATTACCTGCACAAGTGCGGGTTCAAGTCAGCGGTGCTCGGGCTGAGCGGCGGGATTGATTCGGCGATTACGGCCGTGATTGCCGCTGAAGCGCTGGGGCCGGAGAATGTTCGTGGTGTGTCGTTGCCGTCGCAGTTTTCGTCGCAAGGCAGTTTGGACGATGCCGCGGCGCTGGCACGCCGATTGGGCATACGATATGACGTGATCCCGATCCAGCCGGTGTTTGAAAGCGCGAAGCAACAATTGCGCTCGGTGTTCAAAGGTTTGGCGGAAGATACCACGGAAGAGAACATGCAGGCGCGCATCCGCGGGATGATTCTGATGGCGCTCTCGAATAAGTTCGGTTCGCTGTTGCTGACGACGGGCAACAAGAGCGAACTGGCGGTGGGCTATTGCACGATTTATGGCGACATGTGCGGCGGGTTGGCCGTGATCAGCGATGTGCCGAAAACGATGATTTATAAAGTGTCGAAATGGGTGAACCGCAAAGAGGAAATCATCCCGAGCGCATCGATCACGAAGGCGCCCTCAGCTGAGTTGCGCCCGAACCAGACCGACCAGGATTCGCTGCCGCCGTATGAGGTGCTGGATGCGATCCTGGAGATGTACGTGGTGCAAATGCGTTCGAGCGCAGAAATCGTGGCGGCTGGATTCGATGAAACGATGGTGCGAAAGATCGTGCGCTTGATCGACTTAAGCGAGTACAAGCGGCGACAGGCGGCGCCCGGATTGAAAGTCACCAGTAAAGCCTTTGGTGTGGGCCGGCGCATTCCCATCGCCCAGCGCTATCAATCCTGATGGACGCTTCCTCCGTAGCTGAACTGCGGAGGGTTGACCGCGCGCGGCTGGATGCGTGGTTGGGATGGTTCATCGGCGCGTTGCTGATCGCGAGTCTGGTTACCGGTCCGATTTTGTTTGGAGCACTTCGCGATCAGGATTTTTTCTGGATTCAAGCACTGGGCGTCGTTGCGGCCGTCACATGGGTCGTTCGGCTGTGGCTGGTTCCGCGCACGATTTTTCTCCCAGCACTTGTGTGGCCGCTGGCAGCGTTCTGCGTGTACGCAATTGTTCGCTACTACACGTCCGACGTGGAATACCTCGCGCGAAAGGAAGTGATGCGCGTGCTGTTTTACATGGTGTTCTTCGTGCTCGCGCTGAACCACTTTCGCGACGCCAAGGCCGCGGATATTGCTGTGGCTGTGCTGCTTGTGGTCTGCATGGGCTTGTCCGTGTGGGCGCTGCGACAATATCTGACCGATTCGAAGCACGTGTGGCATCTGATCCGGCCCAGCTACGCGCACCGGGGTTCCGGCACGTTTATTTATCCCAATCACTTCGCGGGTTTCGCCGAAATGCTGCTCGCACTGGCGTTTGGTTACGTCTTTCTCGGAACGTGGTCCAAATGGACGCGGATGTTCTTTGGCTATTGCATGCTTTGGATTGCGCTCGGGATTTACACATCGCTGTCGCGTGCCGGGTGGGTCGCCACTATCGGGGCATTGGTGATTCTGATGCCGGTGCTATTGCGAAATCGGCAACGGCAAATTGTTGCGTTTGCCGTGCTGGTGGTTTTGTTGATCGCGGGCTTGTTCGCAGAGTTGAGCACCCATCAGATAACGAACCGGCTGCATGGGGTCTTGCAGAACGATCCGATCACGGGTTTCCATTCGCGGCGCGCGCTCTGGCACGGCGCATACCAGATGTGGCGCGACCACCCGCTATGGGGCGGCGGGCCCGGGCATTTCGACGAGCGCTTCCGGGCATATCGCACGCGGCTGTTTCAGTTCAGCGCGGGGCAAGCGCATTGCGATTACCTGAATGTGCTGGCGGATTGGGGCGCCGTGGGAGCGCTGTTACTGATACCCGCACTGGTTTTGTATCTGTGGCCACTCTCGAAGCACTGGATCAAGACCGTGCTGGATCCGACGGCTTTGAACACGACGACCACGAATTACTTCGCGCTAACGTGCGGCGGGTTCGCGGGCACCGTGGCGCTGCTGGCGCATGCGGCTGTGGATTATCAGTGGTACGCGCCGGGCGTGATGCTGACATTCATTGCAATTGTCGCGATGCTGATCGCGCAAACGCAAGGCGCGCGGTGGAATTTCCACGCACGTCTGCCGGTGACGATCATCGTCGTGCCGCTGGTGGTTTTGCAAGCCATCGAAGGCGCGAAAAGCTTTCGAGAACAGTATTGGATCAACAAAGCACATTACGCGGGTTCGATGGATGAGCGCATCAAAAACCTGGAACGTGCCTTCGCAGTCGATCCTTCTGATTTCAGGACTGCGTATTGGATCGGTGAGAGCTACCGGACGGGGAGCTTTGAAGGCGGAGCGAACTACAAAGAACTCGCTGAAAAGGCGATGGTCTGGCTGGACCATTCGGCGCGCCTGAACCGCTTTGATCCTTATCCGCATATGCGCAAAGCGATGTGCCTGGACTGGTTAAAACGTTATGATGAGGGAGAGCGCGAAATTCAAACGGCGCTCGCGCTCGATCCAGAACATTACCTGGTGCTCTCAATTGCAGGTTGGCACTACTTCCAGGTAGGCGATGACACAAAATCCGTTAAATACTTTATCGCGTCGAATGAGCGGAACCAGAGCAATCCGATGCCAGGGGCGTATTTTCGCCTGCTGGATGAACGCTTTAAGGCGAAACAAAAATAGCTATTTGCCGACGAGCAGTGGCTGAGCCGGCCTGGTGCCACGCGCACCAACCATCTCATCGTAAATCCAGCGATAGGTTTTCTCCATGCCTACGCGCAGGCGAGTGTTGGGTTCCCAACCGAGGTACTTGTTAATGAGCGTGTTGTCGCTGTTGCGGCCGTTTACGCCTTTGGGCGCTTTAAGGTTATACGTGCGCTTCAACTTGATCGCGGCGATGTCTTCGACAATGTCCACCAGACCATTGATGGTCACCAGTTCGTTGCTGCCCAGGTTGATGGGCTCAAGGATATTGCTGGCGAGAATGGCCTGGGTACCTTTCAGACAATCATCGATATACATGAAACTGCGGGTCTGTTGACCGTTGCCCCAAATCTCGATGCTGTGATTGCCGGAAACCTTCGCCTCAATGACCTTACGGCAAACCGCCGCGGGCGCTTTTTCGCGGCCCCCCGTCCAGGTGCCGTGCGGCCCGTAAACATTGTGGTAGCGGGCCACGCGTGTGTGGACCCCGAAATCCTCGCGGTAATGGCGGCACATGCGCTCGCTGAAAAGCTTTTCCCAGCCGTAACCGTCCTCGGGCATGGCGGGGTAAGCGTCGGCTTCCTTGAGCGCGATCACGTCGGGCGAGGTCTGTTTGTCGGCGGCGTACACGCAAGCCGACGAAGCATAGAAAAAGCGTTCCACCCCGAATTTGCGGGCGGCCATGAGCAAGTGCGTGTTGATGAGGACTGAAAGCATGCAGAGCGCTTTATTGTTTTCAATGAAGCCCATCCCTCCCATGTCGGCGGCGAGGTTGTAAACCGTGCGCGCATCGCGGAGTGCGACTTCGCATTCGTGCTTGCCCTGCAGGTCCAACACCAGGCTTTCGACGCCCGGAAAAACCTGGAACCATTCGTCCATGGGCTTTACGTCCACCGCGCGAATGGCCCGGTGGCCCTGGCGCAGCAGGTCAGCAACAAGATGGCCGCCGATGAATCCACCGGCGCCACAAACAACAATCAGATCGGACTTCATATTTGGACTGCTCAACGCGCATCATAGCCGATTTCAGGCCGCGAAATCCATGCTAATTTGTGCACGGCCGACGGGAACCTGGCTGAGGCGCGCTCAATTAGAATGACTTGATTTGGCGGATTCCCGTTCAAAAACAGTGCGTCTCATTTCTGCAGGCGCAAGGGAGTGAACTTGCCGTCACCGTCGCAATCGAGCCAGATGGGATTAGTGGCGCCGAGGACGCGTGAGTTCCATTTTTTTGAGCTGGGCTGATACGGTTTTGGGATTGCCCAGTGGGGCGACGTGATACCGGGACCGGTCGCGATCGCTACCAGATAAGTATCCGCTTTGGGGCGAGAGATTGTCCAAGTAGTTTTAGCAGTGTTCGTCTCCTGAAGTTTTTTGCCGTTCGCATACAGTTCCACATGGTCTGGGCGGGACCACTTTGGCGCGGACACGGTAACTGCGACTTCCAGTTGGTCGGGGAGGTGCGTTGCCAGATCACCCACCCGAAAACGGCCTTGCACGGTCATGTCGACGAGCAATCCGAGCGAAATCAACGCCCGGCCAGCACGCAAGCTCGCACAAGCTTCCTGGATATCGATCTTGGCCGGATCATTGTCTTTACAGAAAATGTAAGTGCGGCCCTGGCCAACGATAAAACGACTGACATCGTGACTGTCGCTCGCGCCAACACCGGTGATCCGGTAACCGTAGTTCAGAAGCGCGAACCAGTCGTGAAACACCTGCATCAGGTCGGTGCGTAGCGCGCCGGAGTTGATGAGTTCAACGGCATCGAATTGGAATTCGAATCCGCGGAGATTTTCACCCGTAACGCTATTGAAGTTTGTTTCAGCGAAAGGACAGAAGCCGACGTGCGTATCGCGCGGATGATTGAGGACGACGAGCTCCACACCGGGCGTTGCGCGGATGTTCTCCATTAGCCTGGGCCAATCCTCGATGCGGAATTCGGGCACGCGACTGCCCGGTTTAATTGGGAACGCGTTGAAATGGCCACATTTGGTCGTCACTTCGCAGCCGAGCACAGGCGTGAAATATTTTTCGGTTCCGGTCTTCTTTGTGACTTCTGAAAAATTGACCAACATGTTGTGTTCGGTCGAGATGGGCAGTTCCAGGCCTTCCCCGGCGATAGTCAGCATACGCTCTTCAATCGTAGCATCACCATGCTTTGCATAGCTGAACGTGTGAACGTGCGTATCGCAACTTACCAGGCCGGGCGTTTGCACTTCGCGTTCGATCTGTGGGTGAACGGATCGCAAATCGCCTGCCCCAAGTTTCACCTTGGTGCTCGCAACGCTGTATTCGATTCCGCGGGAGGCATAAATCGTGTATTCACCGGGGAGCAATGCGATCTTCGCCTTTCCAGCGAGGGTGTAAACCACACCGGGCCGGCCGTTAGTCGCGCTCAGCGCGGCCAAATGGCCTTGACCATCGGCGACGGTGATACGGCAGGGTTGATCGACCTGCACTTCCAATGTGGCATCCAGTTTCCCAAATCGAAAATCCCCTACGCGAATATCGTCGTTCTCCTTCGGCGGTAGAATGCTCAGGATATTTTCGCCGCTGCGGAGCGTATTAGGCGGGACTTTGAGGGAATGGACCAGCGGATACTCCATTAAAAATAGTTTCCCGAGTTTCCGGCCATTCAATTCCACGTTCCAATCGAGCTTCACGTCGATCTGCCGGATGAAGAGAGAGGTTTCGTCTTTGTTGGGTTCCGCGATAAACCGAAAATCCAACCGTTTGCCTTCGGGAACGCTGCCTTCGAACTCCGTCCATTCGGCTTCCGTTCCGCTGCGGAGATGATGCATGCGCGCATCGGGCACCTGACCATACGCCGCAGCCGTGAGACAAAGGATTGTTATTGTGATGGCCTTCACCGCTGAACTGTGAAGGCGAGTTCGATCGGATTTGGATTCTCGTCCCCAATAACGATTTGCTGTAGTGTCTCACCCGCTTTTGGATGGGCGGCTGCCAGGACGTATCGGCCGTGCGGCAAACCCGGAGGCAGGCAGAAGATGCCATTCGTATCCGTCACAGAAAAAAACGGGTGTGACACCACGCCGATATAAGAGAACTCCCATGGATGCACGTCGCATTTGAACCGGATGAAAACTTCGGGATTATCGAAGCTCCTGACCACAGTAGTGCCTCGTGCTGCAAGCGACACATTAAACTGCCGATTGTTCTTAGCCGTGGCATGAAAGTTATGAAGAACCTTGTCGGCGTTGCGAATGCTGAACCTTTCGGCTGTTTGCACGCCAGCAACGTATGGCTCGAAGAAACATCCTTGGGCCGTGATCAGGGTATTCGTGGTTTGTGAAGGCAAATAGCTGCTCGCCAGACCTTCCTTTATGTACACCAGCACGTTCGCCAAGCCTCCTTCAGCCCCGACTACGTAATGCCGTGTAGTGACAGGTTCGTCGTGGAACTGCCGACAGGTGGCATCCAGACT
>DATENK010000676.1:0-4735 GCA_035275085.1 Verrucomicrobiia bacterium
CTTCGAGCGCGCCGATCGCATCGGCGGCCTCCTGATGTACGGCATCCCCAACCTGAAACTCGATAAGCGCATCGTCGAGCGCCGCGTCCGGCTGATGGAAGCCGAGGGCGTCGAGTTCGTCACCAATTGCGAGGTCGGCAAGGACTTCCCCGCCGATCGGTTGCGCACCGACTTTCACGCCGTCGTACTGTGCGGCGGCGCCACCAAGGCCCGCGACCTGCCGATCGAGGGCCGCACCTTACAGGGCATCCACCTGGCGATGGAGTTCCTGCATGCCAACACCAAAAGCCTGCTCGATTCGGCCCACGCGAACGGGGCGTACCTCTCGGCGAAGGACCGCGACGTGATCGTGATCGGCGGCGGCGACACCGGCACCGACTGCGTCGGCACCGCGATGCGCCACGGCTGCAAGAGCCTTTTGCAGATCGAGATTCTCCCGAAGCCGCCGCTCGAGCGCGCGGCCGACAATCCGTGGCCCGAATGGCCGAAGACCTACAAGCTCGACTATGGACAGGAAGAGGCCGCGGCGAAGTTTGGCGCCGACCCGCGCATCTATCTCACGACGGTAAAAAAATTCGTCGGCGACGCGGAGGGCCACGTCAAAGAAGCGCTGACCGTTCAGATTAAATGGGACAAGGACCCGCAAGGCCGCTTCATTCCAACCGAAGTTCCAGGCACCGAAAGAGTTTTGCCTTGTGGGCTTGCGCTTCTGGCCATGGGCTTTCTCGGCCCCGAACAACCGTTGCTTGAGGCCCTTAAAATCGAGCGCGATCCGCGCACGAACGTCAAAGCCGAACACGGCAAATATTCGACTAACATTCCCGGCGTCTTCGCCGCGGGCGACTGCCGCCGCGGCCAAAGCCTTGTGGTCTGGGCCTTCAACGAGGGCAGGGGAGCCGCGCGCGAGTGTGACCGGTATTTGATGGGATATACAAATTTGCCGTAGGCTCGCTCCAGGATCTTACCGTCCCAGAGTTCTCTCTCACGTTCTGCCGCTATTTTAGGATTGTAAAGAGTCAGCAGTCCGGCCAATATCACTTTATTCCAAATGGACGTGAGAACGGGCAATCGGGGGGAAACGCGAAAATTTTGGCCCGCTTTCACGCTCATTGAGTTGCTCGTGGTTATTGCTGTGATCGCTATTCTCGCTGCGTTGCTCCTGCCGGCTTTGGTGAACGCCAAAGTCAAAACCCAAGCCATCAAGAGCTTGAGCAACGTCAAGCAGTGGGTCTACGCCTTTCACATGTACGAGGATGATAATGACGACTATTTCCCTTATGAGGGCGATCCGTTCACTCCGATCAATCAAGGCAACAATGTGGATGCCTGGTACAATGTAACAACCGTTTACCTGAACCAGCCGTCGCTGAAGGATTTGTATCTCATGGGATCCCGGCCCGTACCTGGGAACAATTCCATTTGGGTTTGTCCCAGCATCCGAGGTTCAGTGCCTACACCTTCCCTGAGCAACCCATATTTCATGTACGCGTTCAACAATCGCATGGACCCGAATGGGCCGGCGCGCTTCAAGCGGAACCAGGTCACCTATCCATCGGACACTGTAACGTTTACCGAGACCGAGGACCGATTCCCGGCGGCCACGTGGCAAAGCACGCCGCGCCACAATAAGCGCGCAAATCTCGGGTTTGTGGACGGTCACGCCGCGCCAGTGCATTTGAAAGATTATTGGCGGGATACTTCGGCGACGCCGGATCAGGATGACTCGAACTGGGAATTCAACACGGGTACAAAGGTTTATTGGTACCCGTTCAAGGGAGCTCCGCAGTAAACTTAAAACTGAGCACTCAGAATGAAAAGAATCTGGTTCACCCTGATCGCGACTGTGGCTCTGTCCGCCAGCGCCACTGCGGCTACCATCGCGCAATGGAATTTCAACTCCGTTCCACCAGACAGCACCAGCAATACCGGCACGAACGTGCCGAGTGTTGGTATTGGCACGCTTGGCGTCGTCGGCACTGTAATCCCGAACGTCTCCGCGTCGCAGCAATACTCGTCGGGCAACAACTCGAGCGATCCTGCGACGAGCGATGATTCCGCCTTCCACACCCGGAACTATCCTGCCCAAAACGAAGGGAACAAAACCTCCGGCATCGAGGTGCGGGTGAGCACGGTTGGTTTTGAGAGCATCGTAGTCTCCTGGGACCAACAAAATAGCGCGACCGCCAACCGGTACACGCGTTTCCAGTATTCGTTGGATGGCTCCACCTTCATTGATTGGGACGTGTTGACCATGACTACGTCCGCTGCTTTTGTGAATGGCAGGTCCGTGAACTTGACCCCAATTATTGGCGCTAATGGAAATCCAAATTTCGCATTTCGCCTGGTCTCCGAATTCGAAAGCACCGCGATGAGTTCAGGGACCGGTGGTTACGTGGCCAGCGGAGCAGGAACTTATTCAACCAACGGCACCATTCGTTTCGATATGGTTACGGTTTCCGGATCGCTGCCGGACGGTAATTCCTTTCCGACGATCACTTCGATCCCCAATCAGACCGTGCGAGTGGACACCGCCACCGATCCGCTGCCTTTCACAGTCGGCGACGTTGAGACGCCGGCGGACCAGCTGACTGTGAACGGAATCTCTTCCAACCCAGCCGTTCTATCTGACGCCGCGATTATCATTGAAGGTGCTGGGGCGAATCGCACGGTTACCGTTCAACCCAACTTTGATGCAATCGGCCAGGCAACTGTCACCCTTTGGGTTATTGATGGAGGCGGAAAATCGAACAGTACGTCCTTTGTGCTTACAGTGATTCCGAACAACACCGCTCCGAGCCTCGCCGCGATTACTAACGTGCATACCATCCTGAGCACGCCGTTTGCCCCGATCGATATTACAGTAGCAGATTCTGAAGACACACCGGAGTTGCTGTCCGTGTCTATGACGTCATCCGATCAGCGGGTTATCCCGGACGAGAACATGGTGCTCGGCGGAACTGGCGCGAATCGTACACTGACGATTACGCCCGCCCCTGACCAGGTTGGAAATGCGGTGATCACCGTCACCGTTACCGATAGCGGCTATTTAACCGCGACGCGAACTTTCAATGCAATGGTTGTGCCTTCGAGCGGCATCATCCTTTCAGAGCCGTTCGACTATGCTGATGGCTCAGTGGTCGTAAATTCCGCGCGTCTATGGACCACTCGCGCAGGTGTGCCCAACCAGATGCAAATCGCTGGTGGTACCGCGCTCGTAACGGGTAGCCAGACCGAGGACATTATCGCTAGATTGATCGGCGGGCCGTATGCCACCGGCGGATCGACAGTTCTCTATGCCAGCTTTGAGGTCGCTTTTATCGGAATGCCTGGGGTTCTGCCAGACATCTTTGCGCATTTCTCCGCTGTCGACGCAGGTAATCTCCAAGGCCGAGTCCTGGTAGCCACGACAAATGTCACGCCTGGTTACTTCCGTCTGGGTGTTGGAAACACAACTTCCGGCTCCGGCAACATCTTCTATCCGACGGACCTGAGCCTCGACACCAGGTATCAAGTTGTCGTCTCGTACGATCTGGCGACAGGAAGCAGCCAACTTTGGGTCGACCCGGCTTCAGGCCATGGACCCGTTACCGCCAATGATGCACGTCAGCCCATGGCGATCAATTCGTTTGGGTTGCGTCAATC
The DNA here is from genome assembly GCA_035275085.1 of Verrucomicrobiia bacterium. Taxonomy (GTDB): domain Bacteria; phylum Verrucomicrobiota; class Verrucomicrobiia; order Limisphaerales; family DATENK01; genus DATENK01. The sequence goes on from DATENK010000676.1 coordinate 3,643, forward strand.
AGACAGGGTCGGCGACATCCGCATCGATAATCTGCTCGTTGGCCTTTCGTTCGAAGCCGTGACTCCAAATTTGACCCGGGTTCACATTCGCCAGGCCGGTAACTCCATCCAGGTTTACTGGCCGTCGGGCGGCATATGGTCGGGATGGATATTGGAAGGCACGCCGACGCTGGAGAACGCGGACTGGCAACAGGTCACTGAGCCCGTGGTACCAACGGACGGGTGGGACATCGTAACGATCGAGAATCCGAGCGAAAACCGATTCTTCCGCCTGAAGAATACGTTTTAATTGGCGCTTTCGCGCAGCAGTCGCTGATATTTTTTAAGCGTGCTTTCGAATTCGATGCGCTGGACTTCGTCTTTGGCGATGCGAATCGCCGCTTTCTGTTGCGCAATGGCGGCTTGCTTATCGCCGCTCTCGAAGAGCGCGCGCGCGTAGGTGTCAACTACGGCCGGATCTTTACCGGCATTAATCGCATAAGCGCTGCTGGCGGCTTTCAGTGCCAATGCTGCATCACGATGTTCAATCCGGCGATCGGTAAGAATCCGCCACGCAAAAAAATTCAACCCGGCCGCATTGTTGGCGAGCTCAGTGATGATGGTCTCGCCAATCTCCGCCGCTTTTGCGCGAGTAGCAGGCGCATTCACGGCATTGATGTATTGAATTTGCAGCTTCGTGATGCGGTCGTGCGTCTTCGCCTGTTGCAAATTGAATTTGCCCGAGAGCACTTCCTCCAGCGCTTTGTCGAGGCTGCCGGAAGGGTAACCGTGCCACACCAAACGGCCTTCTTTATCGATGATGAAGGCGTGCGGAATGCCGCTCTCGTCAAACGGTTCTGTGTACGTCTTGAACGCCTTCTCACGCTCGTCGATGCCGATCGCGTATTCCATCTTCGCGCCCATTTTATCGACAAAGACCTTCACGAGGCTCGGCGCTTCGTCAGTCAAGGCCACCACCACCACCCCGCGATCCCTGAATTTGCTTTGCAGTTCTGTGATGTGCGGGATGGCTTCGCGCGACGGCGCATGCCACGTCGCAAAAAACTCGATCACGTAAATGTTTTTCCCTTTTCCGGCGGCCAAATCAATCGGC
>DATENK010000677.1:0-7757 GCA_035275085.1 Verrucomicrobiia bacterium
CAACACCTTCCGCCTGCGCACGCTCGGCTTCCCCGTGTGCCACGCTCTGCCGCACGCCTTCGAATACTTCGGCGACGAAGTTCGTTCCGCCGAACCCTTCTTCGCCGTCCTCGCCGCCCTCGGCAAAACCGACCTCTTCCGCACCCACGAAGTCCCCAAAACCAAAGCCGTCCTCGACGTGCTTAAGCTCTTCTGAAGCGCTAACCTTTCTGACACAGGAACACCGCCTCTTCCCCTGAGCGCGTGGTCCATTGCGTTTTAGTGTGCAGGCCCTGCGCGGCCAGCATTTTCTCCAGCAGATACGGCGTGTAGCGATACGAAAAGAACAGGCGGATGCTGTCGCCCGTGCTGAACTTGAAGTGATTGTTTGCGTAAGTGATCTCGGCGGCCGAATCGAAACGAAAATGCGCCGTGATCCGAAACAGCCCCGCGGACGGCTCGATCTTCCACTCGATGTTTCCGGCGTCTTTTTCGATTCCAAGGTCCAGCAGAAACGTCATCAACCAATCGTTCGTCAGCGCGTTCTCGTATTGCGGCAACACCTGCTGCACGCCCTTCGCGTAATCGGCTCCCGGCGCCAGATTCGCGCTGCACAGCAGGAAGTCGCCTCGCGCGAGCAAACCGCTGACGCGCGGAATGATGTCGTTCGGCTCGAAGTTCGGCAGCATCCCGAAAAACGTCATCAGCCTCGGCGCGCCTTCAAACGCCAGGCCGCTCGCCGTCCCGAGATCGCACACCACACCCGGCCGGATGCGCTCCTCCGGCAAATGCTCCAGCGCGTTGGCCCGCGCGCTCAGCACGAGCGGCAAACTCGCGTCGACCGGCGTGTAATGCGCGTTTTTCCGCGCGAGTTTCGCCAGCAGCCGCGCGTCCTTTTGTCCGCCGCCGCAGCCGAGGCCGATCACTTCGCTCACGGACAATTTCCCGGCCGCCGCGAATGCTTTGTCGTAGATCGCTTTGCAATCCGCGTCCTTCCGCGCCGGCGAATACGCCTCGTGCAACGCCAGCCATTGCTCTGCCTGGCGATACGTCATGTAATGGAACTTCTGATTCACCTGCCGCGTCCGCAGCGAGGCGACGAGGTCCGCTTGCAGCGCCTCCGGGAATTGGCTGGGATCGATCAACACCGTGGCCGCTGCGCGCATCACTATCCTTTGGAGCAGATCAGCGCGGAAAACAAGCTCCGACGCCGCCACGATAAAGTGGATGGGTGGATAAGTGGATGAGGGGTCGCCTCATTCATCCCATCATCCAACCATCCAATCATCCATCCGATGCGATGAACGCGCGGCGTGAAATGTTGTCAGAAGTCCGGAAAGGGTAATGATTATGAAACGGGACACGACTTCTTTAAATCTTCGAAACGTCGCCATCCTCGCGCTTTTGTGCGCCGCTGTCGCCGGCTGCCACACGCGCTCCATTTCTGACTCCAGCTATCCCGGCGATAAGCAGGGCCTCTTCGTCGGCTCCGGGAACCGTCACGGCGCCTATGCATATCGCGGCGAGCTGAATGAGTTCGATGTGCTTGGCATTGCGCGCGACCAAACGGTGAGCGAAGAGCAAATCGCCAGCGCGTTGAACACCGCCAAACCGGTGCGCGTGGCCAAAGGCAGTTCCGTGCTCCTGATCCAGTCCGGCGCGCGTTTTCCGGACGATCGCATGATCCAGGAACTCAGCAAATACTACAACGTCACGCCGTTCCCGGGCGTGCCGGAGAGCAAAGAAGGCGCGAGCTACGCGAAGACCTTGCGCCTCGCCGCAGCGCGCGGCGGGAACCAGGCCATCATTTGTTATTGGGGCATTTTGGAGACCGCGCAGCAGGACCTCGCCACCAAACAACTTTCCTGGGTGCCGCTCGTCGGCTGGACCTTGCCCGACGAGAAACAGCATATGCGCATCCGCCTCAAAATGGCCGTGATCGACGTGCGCAGCGGCGATTGGGCGATGCTTTATCCGCAGCCCTTCATGGACATCGGCGCCAGCAGCATTATCAGCCGCCGCAACTCCGATCAACGCCAGGTCCACGCCCTGAAAGACAAAGCCTACGCCACCGCCGCCCAGCAGCTTGTGAGCGCTTACGCGGCGAACTAGGCAAAGGGGAAGGGGTGGATTGATGGATGAATGGATGGTTGGATGGATGGAGGTTGAGAAAAGCACATTCCGCGGGGACGTGGGACGACGAGAGAATGATCACTTGGGGATCGCCGCTCGGCCCGTCCACCACGCATCCACTTATCCATTCATCCCAGCCATCCAACCAGCGTCCGCGCCTGACACTCTCCCCAAAAAGCCCGCTACACCGCTACATTACCGTTAAAGGTTGGGGATTCTTCAAAAACATCCGCTACATGTAGCGGATAGGCCCTACACCGGGGGAACCCCGGAACAAGGTTAACAAGTTAACATTTGCGTTTTTTCGAGGAAATTCGCGAAAACAAAGTTAACACGAAAGTTAACTGTTAACTTTCAAAAGTTAACAACATGGTCAAGGGCGGAAGGCGGGAGAAGAGGGGTCAGAGGTGGGGTCGTGGGAATCGCTTGGAGTTCTGCCTTTAGCGGTCTAACACACCTTGGACTGTGCCGGCCTCTCAGACGACCGGACTGCGCTCAAGGTCGGAATAGGGATAGTGCCCGGCGGCTTTTAGCTTGGTGATCAACTTCGCGCCGCCATTGGCGCGTGCGAAATCCATCTCCGAACGAAAGACTTCGATAATCAGCAAAATTCCGAAGTTGCGCACGGTTGCGTCTGACCGAGAGCCATAGGCATCGAAGATAAGGCACTTGCCACCAACGCACTTCATCTCCGCAGGGAATTCACAGGTTTCACCGGGGTTCAACTCGGCTTGAGCACTGTAAAGCGCTATATGATGCAGGATAGAGTTGATTTTCGAGTGCGCCTGGCCAAATCCCGTGTTGTCGTCCCAAGCCTGATCGAGATTCAGCGGATGACGCGTGAACATCGCTAACTCGTAACAGGAAAATTCATTGTTACGCGACCCCTCGTTTGGAAGTTCCGAGAGTTCCTTGGTCGCGATGGCTGTCCCCGGAATTCCTCGCGCGTAGTAATATAGATCAAGACCACCACCGGCGGGATACGGGATGATTGCGTGCATCACCATGTCATGTTCGGGCCCGAGAATTTCCTCCATCAACTTCGATTTCCGATCGTACCACTCTTCCGCGGCCTTTAGCTGAGGGTCTTTTTCAGGCTCCTTCCTCTTCGCCCCGAAAAGGCTCTTCAGCCGATTGAACATAGGGATCCTTTATCTTGAGGTGTCCAAAGTCGAGCCGAGGCTAAGCCGGGAGCCAAGAGTAAGGCAACTGAATTTCCGGTTACGAGTGATCTGCGTTCAACCACCCCGCTTTGGCCCATGTACGCGAATCTACCCGAATCGCTTGGAGTTCCGCCTTCAGGCGGTCTGGCCGCACTGCGGACCGGGCACTTGATACCTTAGCGCTTGGCCTCGTGGCGCTCGATCCACCATTGCACGTAAGCGCCGTAGATCCCACTAGGCCCTTGCCTTGCGTACAAGGCAAACGCAGGATAGTACGGGATGACAACCCACGCCGGAAGCTGCACGCTCACCGACTTGGTGTACGCCGGTCCCGCACCGCTGGTCGCGGTGGTCGTCACTGTCACTTTGCTGAAGCAGTACATGACCGGACCGAAGCTCAGGAAATAAAACGCCACGACGGCGAGTGCGTATCCGGCATAACGGAGTCGGAGGTCGGGCCAGCGCCGCGGCGGTTTCGGCTTGGGTGACACCGCAGGCGTTTCAAAGAACTCAGTGCCGCATTCGACACAGAAGCGCGCGCCGTCCTCATTCTCGCGTCCGCAATAGCCGCACTTTTTCACAGGGTCATTGTCCGTTTCAAATCATCCGGAACAATATGAAATTGCTATGCGCACCTGGCAATCGGCGCCCTCGAAGGGATCATTCTGCGGAACCCACTTAAAACATTGTAGCCGATAGTCCACAGACGGCACGGCATCGTGTGCCGCATGATTCACACGATGCACCGGGACCGGACCCTTGTCTCTTTTGGCCGCAACGTCGCTAAAATCCGTAATGAGCGCGGATTTTCACAGGACAAACTCGCCGAAAAAGCCGACCTCGACCGCACCTTTGTCAGCGGCATTGAACGCGGTGTTCGCAACCCAGGAATAAAAACTGTTCTTAGGGTGGCGCGGGCCCTGAACGTTGGAGTCGGCGATTTGTGCAAGGGGGTGGAAGCGTGAAAAAGCGGACCGGTGCCCCAATCCCACACCGCATTCTACGGGACGAGGAAAACTTGCCATATCAGATAAATTATGGTTCGAAGCAAAAATTCCGATTTATTGACCTCTTTTGTGGGATCGGCGGATTTCGCATAGCGTTCGAACGCGCTGGCTGCGAGTGCGTCTTCTCTAGCGATTGGGACAAATACTCGCAAATCACGTACGAGGCAAATTTTGGCGAGAAGCCGCATGGAGATATCAATACAGTGGCGGTAGCGGACATCCCAAAGTTCGACATTCTTTGTGCGGGATTTCCGTGTCAACCGTTCAGCTTGGCAGGGGTATCCAAAAAGTTGAGCTTGGGACGGAAACACGGGTTCGCCGATGAGAAACAAGGGAATTTGTTTTTTGCCATCAAAAGAATCTTGGAACTTCGTGAGCCTCCCGCGTTCGTACTGGAGAATGTTAAACATCTATTGCGGCATGATAAAGGAAGCACCTTCGAAGTCATTCGCACCACGCTTGAAGACGAATTGGGCTATAAACCTTTATATTTGAAGGTAATAGATGCGAGCGCTGTAGTACCACAACGTCGGGAACGCATCTTCCTCGTGGGGTTTAAACCGAACCGATATTTTTGTTTTCCTGAGTTCCCGTCCGAAGGTCCTAGACTGGCAAGTATTCTTGAACAGAATCCGCCGCCGAAATATACGCTCACAGACCACCTGTGGAATTACTTGCAGAATTACGCTAAGAAACATCGAGCCGCTGGCAATGGGTTTGGTTTCGGACTTTTCAGTGGCAAGGACGTCACACGAACTCTGAGCGCTCGCTACCACAAAGATGGCTCCGAGATCCTAATCTGGCAGGGAACACGTAAGAATCCTCGACGACTGACACCTAGGGAGTGTGCCCGCTTAATGGGATATCCGGATAGTTTCAACATCCCGGTCTCAGATACTCAGGCGTATCGCCAGTTTGGGAATTCAGTTGTTGTTCCGGTCGTGGAAAAGCTTGCTAAGGCCGTCGTGGAATCTTTGCACCGGCCGCTCGACCATCGTCCATCACCGGAAAAGCTGGTGCTGGAAATGACTGATAAGCAGTTCAACGATGCGATGAATCGGACCGGTTTGCCGTTTCGCTACGTTCATAATACGAAAGGGTCTAGAAAAAGGGCGAAGGGATGAATCTCTCGGCAGTCTTCACTCACGTCGCTCGAAAGAAACTTGTAGCCGTAGACCTGCCTGGCTTGCTCTCAAGACAGCACGAGATCAATGGAAAGGCAGCGCTGAGGAGCTTCTTTGGAACGAGCGGCCCAACTCAAGGCTCACTCCAATGGCATTACTTTGCTGATGAACGCGAACCTGAACATGAGAATGGAACTTTCACTTTTTACGATTCTCGAAAGAAAGGTGCGGCTCGGACAGGCCGATCGGCTGAATGGCGATTCTATTATACAGGAGACTTCCTGAAACGCGCGAGCGTCGGGGATTCGCTCTTCCTCGCCCGCTCCAAATCCGAAAAGCTTTTTGCTTTGGTGTTTCAGCAGGACTCTGCCTGGCTTCGTGCAGCCCAAGAATTGTTCGGAGCTGAAGCTTCTACGCCGTCTCTCGCCGAGATAGATCAAGCAAAGCTGCAGGCGCGAGACTTGGAACTTCTTAGAAGGCAGATTCTGCAGGAGCTAGGATTGGATGTTACTCTGCCCGTACGACGAAGCGACGAAGAGCTTATGGTTCGGAACTTCGGTGAGGCTTTCCCCACGACCAAGGAAATGTCGGCGTTCGCAAGGGCGCAGGTTGAGGTCAATCTCAAACAAAGCGACGAAACGCTCGTCTGCTGGCTTGATCGCGAGGAAGAACTTTTTCGGGCACTGGAGAATGTAATTATTCGCAGACGCCTCCAAACGGGTTTCGAATCTGTAGACACATTCGTCGAATACTCGCTTTCGGTGCAAAACCGGCGGAAGTCACGTATGGGGTTTGCGTTGCAAAACCACTTGGCGGCACTATTCGACTACCACCGCATCCGCTACGCCGCACAGACTCGCACCGAAGGAAAACGAAAGCCAGATTTTATCTTCCCGGGCCACGTCGAGTACCACGATGCGAGTTTCCGTTCTGCACTTTTAGTAATGCTTGGTGCGAAGGCCACTTGTAAGGATCGCTGGAGGCAGGTCCTTACTGAGGCGCAGCGAATTCCCAACAAACATCTCTGTACGTTGGAACCGGGAATCTCGACGGCTCAAACGGAAGAAATGCGTCAAGAACATGTGACACTCGTAGTCCCTACAGGTTTGCACGCTACGTACACGCGCGAACAACTACCGGGCATACTGAGCATTGACGGATTCCTAACCCTCGTTCGCAAAAACCAAGGTTAGAGAACACCCAGCATGGAAACGAAGGAATCTCATAAAATCCGACCAGCCGGGCGGCACATCCTAACGATCGGTAGGGATCTAATACAGGATCAGTATGCAGCGATTGTTGAGCTCGTCAAAAACGCCTACGACGCTGACTCTCCGGACGTTACTATTGAATTTCAAGGCTCACCTGATCGCACCCGCTACATAATTCGGGTCACCGATCACGGGCATGGGATGTCCCGGGACACGGTCGTTAATAAGTGGATGGTCCCCTCCACAGATGACAAGTTAAAGCGGCGCACAAGCCCTAGTGGCCGGGTTATGCAGGGTCGAAAAGGAGTTGGGCGCTATGCAGCGTCAGTTCTGGGAAATGACCTCTTACTCGAAACAGTTACGCCGACTGGTGAAAAAACCACGCTATTTCTCGAGTGGAAGAGCTTCGAGACCGCAGAGTATTTGGAAGATGTGGAAGTCTTGATTGAGACGGTTACCTCGTCAGAATCAAAGGGCACACGTTTGACAATCAGCGGGGATCAAAAACAGCTCTCCGAGTGGGATCCCCTACAATTTCAAAAGTTAAGGTTTGAACTCAAAAAGCTGATCTCTCCAATCAGACGCACTTCTGCTACAGACGAAGCGAATGAAAAGTTTCGGATAGACTTGTGCATTTCTCATTTCTTGGAGAATCAGGGTGAGCTAATCATTGAAACAATAGAACCATATCCCATTTTTGACCTGTTTGATTATAGAATTGCGGGCACTGTAGCGGCGGAGGGCAAAGGTACACTGGTATATTCATGTCAGAAAGCTAGAAACACAGTCGACGAGCATATTCCCTTTGATCTGGGACACCCGACAGGCTGTGGTGAACTTGGATTCGATGTTCGTGTATACGACCGGGAAAAGGAATCTATCGAGGGATTAATCAAAAGAGGCTTGAAGGACGAAGGGGGGAATTACGTTGGCAAGCTTCAAGCTCGGCAGCTTCTGAACGATTACAATGGGGTTGCCGTATACAGGCACGGGTTTAGAATCCGACCTTTGGGAGACGCAGACTTCGATTGGCTGAAGCTAAACGAGCAGCGCATTCAGAACCCATCCTTGCGCATCGGCAGCAATCAGGTGATTGGCTACGTAAAAATCCAAGCTGAAGAACTTTCTGGTCTAGTGGAA
>DATENK010000678.1:0-3461 GCA_035275085.1 Verrucomicrobiia bacterium
GTGATATTCGTGCCGAATATAAATAAATCCCTGGCTCGCTTCGGTGATCAAGCCGGCCAGAATCACCGCTTCCACAACCAGATGCGGCGTTCTTAGCAACAGCTCGCGGTCCTTGAACGTGCCCGGTTCGCTCTCATCGCCGTTCACCACGATAAAGGCGCGATCATCCTCTTCTCGCACCCGCGCTTTGCGCACTGCATCCCGAACATCGCGCCACTTCTGCACCGCCGGAATTCCAGCGCCGCCGAGACCACGCAGGTCGGCATCGCGAATCTCGTTCAGCAGCATATCAGACCATCCGCCTAACGATTCTCCCTTCGCCCAGTCCGCTTCCGTTTGCCAGGCCAGCACCGCCTCCTGCACCAATGGCTCCAGCTCAAAATCAACGTGCGCCTGGCGAATCGTCGCCACCCGAAACTTCTCCAGCATTCCCGGAGTCCATTCTGGTTTTCTCTTCAAAATATCCGCCGCCGAAACTAACGAATGGTCGCGCGCCGCTAATGCGGTTCGAACGGCACGATAATCCGGTGAGTCTCCCTGGTAGGGATCGATCTTGAAATCGCCGCGCCAGACATTCAGATCGACATCGCGATCGGAAGCCGGCGGTTCTTCGCGCAGTGCTTTCTCGACAATGTCGCGCAGTTCAGCGGCTGACTTCCCCAGATAATAATGTTCGTGCTCGGAACCCTGCACCGAAAGACACGCCGCTGGTGCGCGGTCGCAGCGCCCCAGGCACGACGCACCCTCAATTGCCACACCATCGCTGGTTAGGCTATCCAGGTCGGTCAGTATTTTTCGGGCGCCGGCCAGGTGACACGACATGTCGCGACAAACTCGCAACGTGCATTTCTTGGGCGGCGTCAGCTGAAAATGCGGGAAAAAGCTGGCGACTGCCTGCAATCGATAAAGAGGCACGCCCGTTTCCTTGGAGAATTCCTCCAGCGCCTCGCGTTTGAGATAACCGAACTGATGCTGGATGCGGTGCAATGCGGGAACCAGCACCGGTGTGTAAGGACTTACCTGTGGGGCAGCCATTTGCTCTTACTCAACGTAAGAAGCAACGATGCTGCCAGATGAAGCGCAAGTCGCGCAAACGTTTTCCCAGAAAAAATATTTTCGGGCGCTCTCTTCAATTCAGTCTTATTCCTGATCGTATTCCTATTCCTATTCGCCGCGGGGAGCGACGACCTCGAATAGCGCACCTCCTGCTGCCGTCAAACTCTGAAAGGAGGTAAGAATGAAACGTCTCACCCTCATTGCCGCTTGTGCGACGATTGTGTTGGCGTGGCAGCCGCAGACTGTTTGCGCCGGACCGGTCCACTTTGTGGCCAATAAGACGGCGAATCTCGCCCATCGGGCTGCATACCGAGTCAATCGCCATGTCGTTCAGCCCACTAACCGGCATGTGATCAAGCCGGCGCGACGAGCGATAGTTAACCACTCACCGCGACCACATCACTGACATTTTTGCCCATCGAACCACCTTTGGCCGGCCGGACTCGCGGCAAAGATGTGGGAATGTTCAGTTTAGAGGTTAAATGCCTGGAATTTCCTGGCAGGTTGGTGCTTGGGATTGGCTTTCGCCGCAAGCTCGGCGACGCGGAGGTTGACCGGCGGTCCTTCCTCCGCAAATTACCTGCTCTTTTCAGGCGCCCGTAGCTCAACTGGATAGAGCATCTGACTACGGAAGGGTGCGGCGCCTTGTTAATTTCTTACTTGCTACGCTCTTTGCTACGATCCGGTTCCCGGCAGCCTGAGTGTTTCCCGAGATCGATTTCAACCCGCATCAGAGCCATTACGAATGTTTCCGTCCTTAGCGGATGAACTTTGGCATTACAACGCCTGCCCTCAACTTAGTCGCCATTGACCACTTCGAACGTGACTTTTGCTCCATCGGGAAGGTTTTTGATTTGACGAGCTATGTGGCCGCGCCATTTCATTCCGTCCACTGACGGCATTAGACGAAGGTTTGATAAGTCGTATCGGCCTCCGGCAACAAAAGGGATTTTGGGAACTAACCGATGATCATTTGGGATAACTCCCATCTTCTGCTGCCAGAGGTGCGCCATCGGATATCCCGTTAGATAATTGTAGTCAGTAAGCACGCAATCTGCCCATCCTTCTAAGTCGGGAGCAATTTTGTTGCAGTTGCCAGTTTCTGGGTCGAATAGCCAGACGGCGCTGTTCTTGATGCAAAACTGTCCACCGAAAATATCTTCTGCAAAGAACAGAATCCCGTCGGCAAGTTTGCCGTATTCATATCGCCAGAGACCCGAAGCATTCCAATCCTCCAAGTCCATTCCATGCCGAACGTTTGAAGGGAACACGTGCAATGCAGATTCAAATGCGTAAAATCCATTCTTGCGACTCAGCAAACGAAAAAGCTCTTGCTCAACAGGCCCTTCTGCAAAAAAGGTTTTGTTTGGCCTAACCGGAGATATGGGTATCTCCGAAGCTTTTTCCAAGAGCTCTTCACTCCTTGTCATGCCGGTTTACTACTTCGATTTTTGCCTTCTCCCCATCAGCTAATCCCCGAGCCTGTTGCCCCATACTCGCTCCCGCTCCCCGATTGTCAGACCGACTGATCGGTTTCACACTAGCCCCTGCGCCTCCTTCTGCAAACATTGCAGGCGGATATTCGTCGCGATCCTTGCCGCTAACCACGGGCTGCCCTTGTAACGCTTCTTTCCTCCGACCTGCTGCTGCGGCGCGATCCACCGTTAACACAGAAGGCTGGCCCGCAGCTTGGGCCTCCTGAATGTGGGCCGCGGATTCCGGATGAGTTTTTGCATCGACCCGGATCACCGCGATTTCGGTCTGTTGGTTCGTTTCCTTTGCGGTCACTGCGGGTTTCGCGGGTCCGCTGGATCCACGTCCTCCAAACGCACCCGTAGCATAGGCATCAAGCCCAACAAAGGCTGCACTCCCGATCGCAGCTTTCGCGTCTCCGGTGTCGTGATAAACAACGGCGCCCGTTACGAGCGCACTCGTGGTTGCCACTGCCGCTGGGCTGTGGGAAAGCGTTACCGCTGTGTTGAAAATGGCCGCACCGCTTGGGGCAATCTGTGCGCCACTTGCAACCAAGGTTGGTCCGGCAACGACAGCATAGCCGGTTGCGGTAACTGTCTTCAAAATTGGTTGTGTCACATTGCGAGAGTGCTCGAGTGCAGCACGCTGCCCGCCCCACGGAGATTGGCCGCCACGAGCAACTGACGCGTTTACTGGAGCAAGCACGTCGAAAAGGGACACGCCATCAGCTAATCCTTCCGGATCAAACTTCGTCCACGGATTTTGATGCACATATGCGTAAAGATTTGGCCCATCGACAAAGTTGGCCGGATCACGCGTAATGAACACGCCAGTCCTTAGATCGCGGTAACGGAACCCTTCGTTAAGTAACCCAGTTGGATCCTCTTCCTTTGTATTGGCTTTCTGTCGGTCTTGCGTCTAACCAGTCTCTG
>DATENK010000679.1:0-3476 GCA_035275085.1 Verrucomicrobiia bacterium
GAAGCTCGTGGGCTGGAATTGTCCCGCGCCCTCGAAAGTTAACTGCGTCTTGTTGGATGGCCCGAGATCAGCGGAACCACCGAGGAACCACGGGACATTTTGCGCGAGCACATTCAGCACTTTGCCCGAGGCCTCGCGACCTGCGACGCCCTTCGGATCAGCGGGAAAAACAGGAAGATTCCGATCCCACCCTGCCGGGAGAGCGCGTCGCTGCATCACTTCGATCTCGTTGGCAAGATCGGGGAACTGTTGACGGTAAGCGGCGAACAACTGCGTCCAGTTTGTTCGGGCGTCCTCGCCGCGCTTGCCAATACCGTCCTTGAAATGGTCGTAGACTCCGTCAGGCACCAGGAACTTCGCGTCTTCAGGCCAGCCGTAAGACTTTTTGACCAGCCGGATTTCTTCGTCACCAAGCGGTTCGCCGTGAGCTTCGGCAGTGTCTTGTTTGTGCGGTGAACCGTAACCGATATGGCTGTCCAAAACGATGAAGGTGGGCCGGCCTTTCGTCTGTTTGAAGATTGTGAGCGCCTCTTCGATTCGGCCAATGTCATTGGCATCACCAACGCGCAGAACATTCCAGCCGTAAGCGAGAAAACGCGCAGCCACATCTTCGGTGAAGGTGATATTCGTGTTCCCTTCGATGCTGATGTGGTTGTTGTCGTAGATCCAACAGAGGTTATCGAGACCGAGATGACCGGCGAGCGAGGCAGCTTCGGAACCAACGCCTTCCATCATGCAACCGTCACCGGCGACGGCATAGATGTTGTAATCGAAGATTTCAAAACCGGGTTTGTTAAATCGGTTGGCGAGCCATTTCTGGGCGATGGCCATGCCAACGCTGGTTGCGACACCTTGTCCGAGGGGGCCAGTGGTGGTTTCCACTCCGGAGACCCAATGATATTCCGGGTGGCCGGGCGCTTTGCTGTCGAGCTGACGAAACCGGCGGATGTCATCCAGAGTAACCGACGGTTGCCCGAGGTTCTCATACTCGGCGTTCACGGCTTGGACGCTGGTCAGATGAAGGATGGACCAGAGCAACATCGAAGCGTGGCCATTCGAGAGAACGAACCGGTCACGGTTTGGCCAGATCGGATCGTGCGGATCGAATCGCATCACGCGATTCCAAATTGTGTAAACCAACGGGGCGAGTGCCATTGGCGTCCCGGGATGTCCGGATTTCGCCTGCTGGACCGCATCGATCGAAAGCGTGCGAATGGTGTTGATCGCTAACTGACTCATGTTCTGGTCGGTCATAGTTCCCTCCCTGTTGCTGCGGCGTAATCGTTTTGTGTCTCCAACGCGGCGACCTTGCGCAGCCGTCGGACATGCCGATCGGCGTTGGTGAATTTGGCGGCGATAAAGGTTTGAACTAAGTCCCACGCCAGCCCTGGGCCTTCGATGCGGCCGCCCAGACAGATGACGTTGAGGTTGTCGTCCTCGACACCTTGCTTCGCCGAAAAATGATCTTCAATCAGACAAGCACGGACGCCTTTGATCTTGTTCGCACAAACCGAGGCACCGACACCGCTGCCGCAAACCGCCACACCACGATCCACGGTGCCACGGGCCACTGCCTTCCCAAGTGGAATGACAAAGTCGGGATAATCATCATCGGGCATTAACTGGTGAGCACCGAAGTCCACGACCTCGTGGCCGGCGGATTTCAGTCGTACGACCAGCGGCTCTTTCAAGCCAAAGCCGCCGTGATCTGTGGCGATTCCCACGCGCATCAGGTTCCTTTCGTTCCAGCTGCTTCCAGCTTTGCTGCCGCCGCCTTGTCGGCGACTACCAGCGTGTTGTCGCGGAGAATTCGTCCGGCCGGAATCGTCACATCGCCATTCAGCAAGCGCACAATCATGTCCGCCTTTTCAGACCCGGTTACCACCCACAACACACATCGGGAACGATTGAGCAGTGGATACGTCAGAGTCAGACGGCGCCGCTTCTGATAAAAACCGGTCAGGGCGACGTCCGCGTCGGTAACATCTAGCACTGGATCACCGGGAACGAGCGACGCCGTGTGTCCGTCAGGTCCAAGGCCGAGATGAGCAAGGTCGAGCACTGGCGGCGAGCCAGCGATCTTGCTGAGAGTTTGAGCATAGAGTTTGGCAGCCGCTTCGAGATCGGGAGACTCGACCGGCATGGCGTAAATTTGTTCGGCGGGCAGTGGCGCGTGCGACAACAAACTCTCCCGCAGATGAGTTAGATTGCGGTCCGGGTCGCCGACCGGCGCAACGCGCTCGTCTATCTGGACAACATGAACGTTCTTCCAAGGAACCTCTTCATCGGCGAGAGCACGGAGCATTTGCCACGGCGTTCGGCCGCCGCTGACCGCCATGACGAAACGTCCGCGCGCGCCGACGGCGTCGCGGGCACGGGCGGCAATAGACTTCGCTCCCGCCACGGCCGCGGCGTCGGCATCAGGGTAAATTTCAATTCTCATGCGAAGGACGGGGACGGCCTCGGAGCTGCCGTCTCTTTCATTTGTTCCAAAGTCTTGCCTTTGGTTTCCCGCACAGCAGCCCAGATGAACGGGAGCGAAATGGCCGCGGCCACAGCGTAAAATCCGTAAGCGCCCGCTAGGCCGACTGCGCTTAGCAGAGGCAGGAAAGTGACGGTAACAGCGAAGTTGGCTGCCCAATTCGTGGCGCCGGAAACTGCGAGAGCCGCACCTCGGATTTGGTTAGGAAACATCTCACCTAACAAGACCCACATCACCGGACCCCACGACACGCCGAAAGCTACGATGTAGAGATTCGCGGCAATGAGTCCCGCGATGGCTCCTGTATGACCGAGCACTGGATGTCCGTCAGCACCTGGGCTGGCGCTCCCGAAGACAATCGCCATGGCGCCGAGGGTTAGTGCCATTCCAATTGAACCCCCCAATAGTAAGGGTTTCCGGCCGATGCGATCGATGAGCACGATAGCTGGGATAGTAGCCAGGATGTTTACCAAGCCGGTGAGAACGTTGATAAGCAGCGCCGATTGTTCCGTCGCTCCGGCCGCTTTCCAAAGGATCTCGCCGTAGTAGAAGATGATGTTGATCCCGACAAACTGCTGAAAAGCCGCCAATCCCATTCCTACCCAAAGCACCGGAGCGACGCGCTTCGTTTCTGGAAGAATAAGATCCGACAGGCGAGGGCGATGTTCGCCTTCGAGGCTTTCCTCAACCTGCTGCACGAGCTTGTCCGCGTCGCCACCGATACGGGCGAAAATTTCACGCGCTTGCTCGCACTTGCCGCGGAAAATGAGGAAGCGGGGCGACTCCGGGATTCGCGACGTGCCCAACAAAAACGCGACTGCCGGCAGCGCTTCCATCCAGAACATCCAACGCCATGCTGGCGCGCCGAACCAGAAGCTTGCGCCAGCGCCGCCGGCAAGTCTCGCAAGGATGGCGTTGCTGACAAACGCGCCGAACAAACCCGACACGATGGCCATTTGTTGCAATGAAGCGAGCCGGCCGCGCAGGCGCGCGG
>DATENK010000680.1:0-3374 GCA_035275085.1 Verrucomicrobiia bacterium
TCTACGATGCATAGACAGGTTTCTTTTCGAGCTTCCGGAGGAGCAACAGCAACAAAAAAAGCGGAATTAACGAGAGCGCAAAGAAGATGGGCCCACCACGATGATGAAGGGCGGAATCGATGATGTCCGGATTAACTTCAACCGAGAGCCAGGCAAGCGAGAAGATTCGGAAGCCGTTTCGCAAGATGGCTAACGGCACGATTGCGACAGTGAGAATAGCGCGATCCCGCGGCCGGCGGAGCAGCAAATAACCGGCGATGAGGCTGGTAATAAAAAGAACAAGCGTAGAGTGAATGCCGCTGCATTCCTGCGCGACCTTAATTGTGAATCCTGGTAAAAAGAAATACAGACCATCGTGGATCGCAGGCAAACGGGAAACTTTCATCATGATTGCCGCTGCAGTGGCGGACGCATGCTGAAAGAAAATTTCCAGGGCGTTCATAATGATGGGCGGCAGCGGCACCATGAAGAAAAGGAATGCGAAAGGAAATGCGAGCTGACTCATGGCTACGGCACCCAGGAAACGGAAGGCGGCGGCCATGACTACCAGAACGAACGCAATAGTCCGCAAGGAGAGCCGCACTTCCGCCGTGCGCGCGAACAGCCAGGTCGCGGCCAGCAGAACAAGCGCCAGCGCAAGGAGTATGATTGCAGGACGCATCGATGGACTGGATTGTGCGATAGCTGTTTTCCAGCGCATGGATGCCAAGTACGCCGCAATAAACGGAATCAAAATGATGTGCGAGAAGGTGCTCGAATTAATGGCGAAATGCGCAAGATCGAACAGCGGCTTGGCGAAGAGCAGCGCTACTGCCACTGCGGCCAAAGCAAACTTGCGAGGTGAAGTCATTGCGTGCGGAACGCCGCGACAGTGGCTTCGAGTCCCTGCTCCAGCGAGACGGCGGCTTTAAAGCCAAGCAGTCGGAGGGGTTTCGAGATATCGGCGCTCGAATGCCGGATATCCCCGGCTCGAAAATCAGCGTGGATCGGTTGAGCTTTGACCCCGACGGATTTGCAAATGAGGCTGTAAAGGGTGTTTAGAGAAACGCTTTTTCCGGAAGCGACGTTATAAACCTGGCACGCGGCTTCAGGTTTGGAAGTCTCGGCGGCTAAGAGATTGGCGTTGACCACATCGCCAACGAACACAAAGTCCCGCGTCGTTTCGCCGTCGCCGAAAATCGTAACGGGCTCCCCTTTCAGAAGAGCGGTAATCCAGCGCGGCACGACTGCAGCGTAAGCGCCATTCGGGTCCTGACGTGGTCCATAGACGTTGAAGTATCGCAACCCGATCGTCTCGATCCCAAACATGTTTGCGTAAAGCTCGTCCAAATACTTTGAGAGCGCATAGGGCGAGAGGAAGTTGCCGGTGCGATCCTCGGAGTTCGGCAGTTTTTCCGAATTGCCATAGACGGCGCAACTGGACGCAAATACGAAGCGCTTCACGCCGGCATCGCGCGCGGCGAGAACCATATTCAGAAAGCCAGTGACGTTTGTTTCGTGCGTGGCGAGGGGGTCTTTGATGGAAGCGGGCACGGAGCACTGCGCCGCCTGATGCAAGACGTAATCGACGCCGGCACACGCTTTGCGGCACTGGGCCAGATCACGAATGTCAGCTTGGATCGTTGTGGCTCGTGCGGACGCTCGCCCTCCCAACGGCCTCAGGTCCAGGGCGATGACGCGTTCGCCGCGCGCGACCAAAGTCTCGACTAGATGCGACCCGATAAAGCCCGCGGCGCCCGTAACCAACCACGTCCTCATTTGCTGGAGGTGACCGCTTTGACCCACGATTGATTCTCGAGATACCACTGGACGGTTTCCCGAATGCCGCGCTCAAAAGTATAAGCGGGCTTCCAGCCGAGGTCGCGCGCGATTTTGCCGGCGTCGATCGCGTAACGACGGTCATGTCCGGGCCGATCGGTGACAAAGGTGATGAGTTTGCGGGACTTGCCGCCGGCCGCCGGTGCGAACTCGTCAATCAAGTCACAAATTAGCTCGACAATACGGATGTTCGGCCACTCGTTGTTCCCGCCGATGTTGTAAGTCTCGCCATGTTTGGCGCGCGTGAGCACTTGCCAAAGCGCCTCAGCATGATCGCGGACATAAAGCCAGTCGCGGACGTTCATGCCGTCGCCATAAACGGGGATGGATTTGCGCTGAAGGACACTTTGAATCACGACGGGAATCAGCTTTTCCGGGAACTGGTAAGGGCCATAATTGTTCGAGCAGTTCGTGATCACCGCGGGCAGGCCATAGGTGTGATGATAAGCCCGTACGAGCATATCGCTGCCGGCTTTGCTGGCGGAATAGGGCGAATTCGGGGCATAAGGCGTCTCTTCCGTGAAGTAGCCCGTCGGACCAAGGCTGCCATAAACTTCGTCAGTCGAAACGTGATGAAAGCGTTTTACGGTTTGGGAAGCGCGAGCCGCTTCCAACAGGTGAAATGTGCCGACGAGATTGGTGTGAATGAAATCGCCGGGGCCAGAAATCGAACGATCAACATGAGATTCGGCCGCGAGATGGACAATATGAGTGACGTCGTTTTTCCCGACGGCATCAGCAACGCCCGTTTTGTCCCGCAAATCGATGCGTATGAAAGTGTACTTGGGGTGCTTCGCGACTGCGGTCAAGTTTTCCAAATGGCCGGCGTAGGTGAGGCAATCGAGATTGATCAGCCGCTTGACCTCCGGACGATCGATCACCTGATGAATGAAGTTGGAGCCGATGAAGCCAGCGCCACCTGTGACGAGCAGGTTCATGATTTCCAGCGCTGCAGCGCGTCGACGAGTGCTTCGTGCCCAGAACGGATTTTGATTCCGGCGCCCAGCAATTTGGTTGTATCGAGAATACAGTTGGAGCGCGGCGCTTTCGCGGCGAACTGATAGAACTCGTCGTCATTGGCCCAAAACTCGAATGCGCGCGCAGGATGAAGAATTTTCTCGATAAGCGCGGCGACCTGCCGGGTGGTGACAAACCCTGGATTCGTTACGTTGTAAGTGCCGAAGGGCGCGCGGCGTTCCCAGAGATCGAGACACGCGCTAACGGCTTCGAGGCGGTGCGAGAGCGAATTGACGTTGTCGTACAACTTGGGATAGCGCAGCAGTTTGCTAATGTAATTGCGCTGATTGTCCATGTGATCGAACGGAAGGCGGACCCGCCAGACGTAACTGCGGCCAACGCCCGCGATGGCTTCTTCCGCAAGAGCTTTGCTGCCACTGTAAAAGCTGCACGGCGGACGACGAAAGCTGAAGTTCGGTTCGTCGCTCTCAGAGAAACCACGGAAAACTTCGGGAGAACTTTCGGCAAGATTTTTCAGATGCGGCTGGCTAAGGTCTTTCTCAATCCGGTCTCGAACGTAGGCGCCGGAATAGATGCAA
>DATENK010000681.1:0-12124 GCA_035275085.1 Verrucomicrobiia bacterium
TTCGCGTGGACTGCCGAATTCGGGCGGAAGAGTTTGGCCGACTTCAAATTGCAGATGGAGGGGACGTTCGTTCGAGCTGTATTCGAGCAACGAATAGAGCAGCGGAACGAATTTCGATGATAACGCGAGCTGGCTGTCCGCCGGATGCCAGCCAGACGTCAGTATCAGGATTTTGTCCCTGCCGCGCGGGACTTCGAGCAACGCGGGATCACCATTGTCGAAGCGCGCCAGCACGCGCGTGTTCGGGATTTGCTGCGCATCGATGCGCCGATGTTTCCAAAAATGTATTTTCGTAAAATCACTGAACCGCGGGTCGGCGAACGGCTTAAACAACGGATGTGTGAAATCGATTTCAGCGAGCAGCGAGTATTTCTGGTCTGTGGCTTCTTCACACGCAATCGACGGTATATTGAGCAGTTCAGAAAGGATTGTCGCTGCCGCGCAGGATTTCAGCACGACCAGCATGGAACCGGCGGGGCGAGCGGTCCCCAGCGGGCCGCTAACGATCGTGAGCGGCGCGTTGGTCGTAATTTGATTCGTGAGTCGTACATCCTGGCGCGCGGTTTGTTGGAACGCCCGCTTCAAATAGAACAGCGGCTGCACGGCATCCTCCTCGGTTTCCATTCCGAGATAGGGAACATTGATTTGCGATTGACGTGCCCCTACCCAGTATAACTTATTATCAAAATCCTGCTCGTCACCGGTCATTAACAACTGACCCTGGCCTGGGCTGCCGGGGGGCAATTGTAAAATTCGGCTCTGGCCGGGAGGCACATAGGTTTCAAGCGGCGAATTCGTTCCGCCCACCCACGCGATTTTAAACTGTTCTTTTTTCGAATCGCTGGAGTTCGCAACACGAATGCGGCGGTTTAAGTCGCTCGTAGTAGCGGCGTCATCGCGTTCCTCCAGCAAATGAATTCCCGCATTGCTCGGCCGGCGCGCCTTTACTTGTTCAATGCGCACCTTGATGCCTTTGGGCCATTCGAAACCCTGCAAGCCATCGAGCCGGCTCCCTTGCTGCAAATCAGACACGACCACGATTTCCCGCGCTGTGTTGTTAAGGCGAGCCGTGCCTGCCGAGCCGCCATCGCCGCGAGTCTCTTGCACGAGTCCTTCTATGGCGTTCAGCAATGCGTTCCCCAGATGCGTGCCTCGCCAGGTTGGCGCGAGAGCCTCCAAGCGCGCCAGCACCACTGCCCTGCGGTCCTGGATCGGCGTGCGCCGCCACTCCTCGAAACCAAAAACTTCGGTGGAATGATCGTTGAACGCGACTAGAGCCGCTTCATCCGACGGGCCTAAGCGTTGCAACAAATCACTTACGCGCTCGCGCTCCTGTGCCCAAAGATTATCGCGCCGCACGCTGGCACTGGTGTCGACGAGGACAATCATCTTCTTGCCTGCACCGGAATTAGCGTTGCCGTTGCTCGGCCGCACCAGATACGGCCGAGCAAAGCCCAGCGCCAGCAGGCACAGAACGCCGCAGCGCAAAAGCAGTAAGAGGATGTTGTCCAATCGACTCCGGCGCGTGACTTTCGGCGGCGTCGGGAAAAGAAACATCAGCGAACTGAAAATCGTCTTCTCCTTCGTCGTCTTGCGGATAAGGTGAAAGATAATCGGCAGCGCCACCGCTGCCGCGCCTGCCAAGAAAAGTGGCGCCAGAAAATCCATGCTACTCGCGTCGCATTACAACACTGCCGGCGCGGCGCGTCATTTTACTGCGCTGCATGCGCGCGCGCATGAAATCGAACAGGGCCAGTTCCAGAGGCCGATCAGTCCCGAATTGCACATAGCTGGCGCCGATTTTATCCACAATCGTCTGCACGGCGGCGTTATGCGCCTCGAAGCGCCTGAGGTATTCCCGGCGCGCCGCGCCCGGATCGATGTAAAGGCCGCGGCGCGACTCAACGTCTTCGAAGATAGAAGCGTCATTGAAGCTGAACTTTAGTTCGGCGGGATCGAGCACCTGGAACAGCACCAATTCATGTCCCCAGGCCGCAAGCGCGGTCAGGTTGGCCTCAAGCGATTCAAGCGGCGTCAGCAGATCGGAAATCAGCACGACCAATCCGCGCCGGCGCACGACCTCAATGATGCGATTCAGCGCGGCATTAACGTCCGTTGCGCTGCCCGCGGCCGGTTTCTCGAGCATCAACATTAGATGGCGCAAGTGGCCGGGGCGATTTCGCGCGGGCAAATACTCGCGGATCCTTTCATCGAAGGTGAGCAGACCGACGGCATCGCCTTGCACGCTAAGAAAATACGCGAGCGTCGCGGCGAGCGTATGGGCGTATTGCGCTTTGGTCCATGCCTGTGAGCCGTAAGTCATCGAGCGGCTATTATCGACCAGCAGATGGCAGCGCAAGTTCGTTTCATCTTCAAACTTCTTGATGTAGTAACGGTCCGTGCGGGCATACAAGCGCCAGTCCAGATAGCGCGGATCATCACCCGGTGTATATGGCCGATACTCGGTGAACTCGACGGAAAAGCCGTGATAGGGGCTGCGATGAATGCCTTTCCAGAATCCTTCGACGACAATGCGCGCGCGCAGCTCCAGATCTTTAATCGCCATCAACGCCCCGGGATCAATGAGCCCGTCAGCAACGTTCGGAAGGCGAGAGTCCGCGCGGGCCACCTTAACTCCTCACGCTGGCCCGCTTGGGCCGCGCCGGTTCGGCGTGACGGCGCGCCTTGTATTTGCCGTGACGCTTGCGAATCTGTTGCTCGATCTTCTTCGCCACGAGATCGATCGCGGCGTATAAATCCGTTTCCGCATCCTCGGCAAAGAGGTCGGGACCCGGCATGGCCAGGCGCATCGAGCACTTGAATTGCTTGTCCGTGGCCTTGGAAGTGTCGTGTTCGAGCATCACGCGCGCATCCACGGCGAAGCGGTCCAGCCGTTCGAGTTGGTCAATGCGGGATTGGACATGGTCCTGGATCGCTTTAGTGAGGGTGATGTTGTGGGTATTAAGAATCAGATTCATAAGCTTGGATGCATTCGTCACACGTCAGCCACGGTCAGCGCGCCAGCAGCCGGGCCGGGTGGCTGACCCGCTCCACTCTAGCCCAGATTCTCGGGTCCGACCAAGAAAAACCGTGGTTAGGACAAAGAGAAATTTTCCGATGACTATAATGGGGCAAAGCCCCATAGACCATGTCGACCGAAACGACATTCACGCGGCGCTGGAAGCGGCCATCACGAGCCTTTGTGTTGGTGATTGTCATCACGATTATTGGGCTCTTCATTTCGTTCGGGCTGCCAAGCCTTGTCATCGCGAAATTTTCGAACCAACCAACGACCCTGCTGTTCCAGGTGCGTGTGATGGACGATCAGGGCATCCCGATTCCAAACGCGAATGTGTTCGTGAGCAGCGCATCAGCGCAGACTGATTTGGAAGGTTACGCGGCGGTCCCAAACCGGTTTCTGGCAAAGGGCATTAAAAACCTGACGGGCACCTGCCGCCTGCGGGGTGACCTTCGTGTGGAAGCGCCCGGATACATTTCATGGCGCAAGCCGCTCACCGATCTTTTCGGCAGCCACTACAACTACGTGGACAAGGGCACCAACGTCGCCCATGAGGTAACGCTTTTGCGGTAGCTGCCAGCGGGGTGGTTTAAGTGATCGCCCGGGCCGCCGACGCCACAGGGGGTTCGGCCCCAATCCAATGGTTGAGGTATCAACGATTGAGGGCCATGTCGCGCGGTCCAAATGGACCTGGCCGATTGCCAATGAGGCATACGGCGGAGTGCGATTCTGTGCTAGTGCTGGAACAAGGAATGCTTGAGTTCTGGCATAAATTGCCGATTGCCAGAGTAGTGGGCCGGTTGAAACCGGCGGACAGGCAGAGTGCGACTCTGAGCCAGGCCAATATGTTTATGATGACCGAATCGACGCCGAGCGCGCCGGCTCCGAAGACCCGTCGCGGCGCGGCGCGTCCATCGATCCCGGGCGCGGAAGGAGTGGCGCAGGCTGTCAAAGCGCGGCCGGAGGTTCGCGGAGCCACATCAAACATCTGGAACGAGCCAGTGTATCGCGCGCTCCTGAATATCGTTTCGGATTGGTTGTTCATCGTCGGTTCGGACGGAGTCATTGTGGAATGTCATCCGCCGCCGGAACCAGACGCTACGACGTTCGCCAAGAATTTCATTGGACGCAAAATGATCGAGTTGCTGCCGATGCAATTGGCGCAGCAGGCGCGGTATTATTTGGAGAAGACATTGCGCACGGGGCAAACGCAGACTTTCAGCAGCCAATATCTTTTGCGCGGGCGCGAGTGCCAATTTCAGGTGCGCGTTGCGTTGTGCGTGCCGGGGCAAGTGATCGCGCTGGTGCGAGACATCACGGAGCGGCACTTACGAGAAAAGGAGATCTTGGAAATCAGCAATCGCGAGCAGTTGCGGCTGGGACAGGACTTACATGATGGGCTAGGGCAGCATTTGACGGGGATCACGTTTTTGACACGGGCCCTACAAACGAAGTTGAGCGAGCGCGGCATCCCGGAAGCGGAAGAGGTGGCGGAGATCGGCAAGCTGGTGATGCAAGCGCTTTCGCAAACGCGCAACCTTGCGCGGGGTTTGTTCCCGGTGGAACTGGCGAGCGGGATGGTGGAGGCGCTGAAGGACCTGGCGACGACCGCGGAAAAACTTTTCAACATCACGTGCCGGCTCGAAGTGGATGAAACCATCGGCGTTAAAAACCGGACCGTGGCGCATCATCTGTTTCGGGTAGCGCAGGAAGCTATTAACAATTCCGTGAAGCACGGCCGCGCGAGCCAGGTGGTGCTCAACCTGCGGAGCGATGGAGATATCCTGACCCTCACGGTGCGCGACAATGGGATTGGGTTACCGGACGATGCGGCGCAATCGAAGGGATTGGGGCTGCGCATCATGAGTTTTCGCGCGCAAAAGATCGGAGGCACGCTGAATATTTCACGCGGCGAGGAAGGCGGGACCGTGATGACGTGCAGCTTTAAAGCGCCGCCGGAAGAAGTTTGAGTGACGCCGATCGGGAGATCGGCGCTACCAGAATTTATATGTCGAAACAAAATCAACCGACGATTCGAAAAGGGAAAGCGCGAGTGCTGCTGGTGGACGATCATCCGATCCTGCGCAAAGGGCTGGCGCAAATGATCAACATGGAGCAGGACCTGACGGTTTGTGGCGAGGCGGAGGAAGCGGGGAAAGCCTTCGAACTGGTGGGGACATTGCAACCGGATGTGGCGGTTGTAGACATTTCGCTTAAGACCGGCAACGGGATCGAATTGGTGAAGAACGTAAAAGCGCGTTATCCGGAGCTGCCGATCCTGGTGCTTTCGATGCACGACGAGTCGCTGTATGCGGAACGCGCGTTACGCGCCGGCAGCCTGGGCTACATCATGAAGGAAGAGGCCACCGAGCAAGTGCTGGTGGCGATTCGACGTGTGCTCAAGGGGGAGATTTTCCTGAGCGAAAAAATGAAGAGCCGCATGCTGCAACAGCTCACCACCGGGGGCCGCAACAAAGTGGTGGTATCGCCCATTGAGAATTTAACCGACCGCGAGCTCGAAGTATTTCGGCTGATTGGCGAAGGGCGCAGCACGCGCCAGATTGCCGGGGAATTGCATTTGAGTGTCCGCACGGTGGAAGCATATCGCGAGTACATCAAGAGCAAGCTGAACCTGCGCAACGCGACGGAGTTGGTTCAGCACGCGTTCCATTGGGTACATCACGAAGCGGCGGCTTGACCGAGTTACGATTTAGCTAACTCGTAATTCGCCGGCGCCGTCCTTGAAGCTTTTTTCAGCGGCTCTGTCCGACTTCCGGGTTAGCTTTTTTGCTTTTAAGGGATGCGAGATACTCGACGAGATCGACAAGGTCCTGCGTGGACATGTTTTGCTGCAGGCCAGCGGGCATGATTGACAGTTTGCTTTTGTCGCGACGGGCGATTTCGGCAGGGCGGCATTTGGTGATGGTCCCGCCGACGGTTTTGACGGCGACTTCCTGCGGTGTGTCGCTGACGATAAGGCCGTAGAGTTCGTCGCCGGATTTGAGTTCCACGTTCCACGCTTCGAAGCCAAAAGAGATACCAGCGTTAGGATCGAGGATGGCTTCATAAAGCGCTTCGCGGGCAAGTTTGCTGCCGATTTCAGTAAGGTTCGGCCCGAAGTCGATGCCCTGCCCGTTGACCTGATGGCAGGTGGCGCAACCGGCTGTGGGACTATTGAAAACCTTTTCGCCTTTCGCGGGATCGCCGCGCCGCTTTGCGAGTTCGGCAAGCGGAGGCAGTGGCTGGGAATTTTGGCCTGCGGGGACGGGCAACAACTTTTTGGCGTTCGCCTGAACGTCAGGCCATGGCGCAATACTGAGTTCTGAGCTGGCGGCGAATTTCAGGTTGTCGGGGACTTTTTCTTCTTCCGCGAGATGGAGCAACGCCTTAGCGCCTTCGTGAGTTTGGGCGAGTGATTTAATTGCCTGGCGACGCACGGCGGTATCGCGATCCTGATTCGCGACGATGTTCGCCAACAATGGTGGCGCTTCCTTTACGCGTGAATTGCCCAGCACTTCGACGCAACTTCGGGCGGCTTCGACGTCGGAGCCTTCGATGACTTTCTGAACCACGTCTTGCTTGCCGCTGGCAATCACCATCCGCATCGCTTCGACGCCGAAATCGCTTTTAGGGTTCTTCACCGCAACAGCGAGCAAGCCTTCCTCCTGACCTGGCACTTTGAAGTGCTGCACGAGCTTGACGAATTCCGGAGTGCCGGCGGTTCGCACGAGCAGCTTCGTGACGGTTTTCTTGAGCTTTGCATTTTGTTCCAAGTCCACGCCTTGCAATTTGAGGACGGCCTCGATACGGGTGCGCTCGTCCTGGGCGTGCGTTATTAATGGAACGATCAGGAGCAAACGCAAAGACGCCAAGACACAGAGACGCAAAGAAGATTTCAGCCCTGCACCTTTGCGCCTTTGCGCCTTTGCGTTTGAATCTAGCACTGATTACTTGTGCTCGAAAATTGCGCTTGAAACAAGGCTGCCAAAGCGAGTTGATCGAGGTATGCGCTATTTATTCCTTATGCTTGCCTTCATTTCTGCGCAGTCGCCGGCCCAAACATTGTCGGTCGGCGTCGCACGGGTGGACATTACGCCGGACTATCCGGTGCGGCTGAATGGATTTGGCTTTCGACGGGCAGAATCGGAGGGCGTGACGCAGAAGATATGGGCGAAGGCGCTGGTATTTGCGGACGAGAAGGAAGGGCCGGCGATTTTGATCGCGACGGACAATTTGTGCGTGCCCGACGAGATCACGAAGGAGATTGCGGCGCGACTGAAAGGGAAGTTGAAGCTGAAGCCGGAGCGGCTAACGATCACGGCGACACACACGCATACGGCGCCGATGCTGAAGAACGTGGCGCCGACGTTATTCGGGACGAATATCCCACCGGAGCATCAGGCGAACATTGACCGCTACACGCGCGAGTTCGTGGACAAATTAGAGAAAGTCGCGCTGGAGGCAGCGAAGACGGTGGCACCAGCGAAGGTCGAGTGGGGTCTCGGCAAGGTGACATTCGCGGCGAATCGACGGACGAAAGGCGGGCCCGTGGACCACGACTTTCCGATGATGACGATCCGCGACATGGACGGGAAGTTGCGCGCCGTGTGGTTCAGCTATGCGTGCCATTGCGTAACACTCTCGCACAATAAAGTGAGCGGCGATTGGGCGGGGTTCGCTCAAGAGGCGATCGAACATGATCATCCGGATTGCGTGGCCGTGGCTTCCGTCGGGTGCGGCGCGGACTCCAATCCGTCATCGGGGGTTAAAGGCGACAAGATTGAACTCGCGCAGGACCAGGGCAGGCAAGTGGGCGATGAAGTGAAACGATTGCTGAGCGAAAAACTAACGGCCATCACAGCGAGGCCGGACATTCGTTATGCGCGACTTGATCTGGCGTTCGACACGCCGCGTTCGCGGATGGAATGGGAAGAACGCGCGAAGCGAACGGACGCGGTCGGCCACCATGCGCGCGTGAATCTGGCGAAGCTGGATCGCCGGGAAGCTTTGCCGACGAAGATCAATTATCCGATTCAGACCTGGGTCTTTGGCGATCAGCTTGCGGTGGTGTTTTTGCCCGGCGAAACAGTGGTGGATTATTCCCTGCGGATTAAACGTGATTACGAACGCGTGTGGGTCAATGGCTATTCGAACGACGCGCGGTGTTACATTCCAAGCGAACGCGTGCTGAAAGAAGGGGGCTACGAAGGCGGGGACGCGATGATCTATTACGATTTTCCAAACCGGTTCGCCCCTGGATTGGAGCAGAAAATTATCGATGTGGTGAGCAAACAGGTACCGGCCAGCTTCAAGAAATCTCCGTGAGGCCTTTGGGCAGGTCAAAGCACAGGATTTTGCCGGACGTTTCCCTCGGTTCAATGCGGGCGCCTTTGTGCGTAAGTGTGCGCATGCCGTTGGGAACCTCCAGGGTAAACAAAGGGCACGCAAATGGAGCGTGTAACTGGATTTTTCCGCCGATGCTTTCGATGCGCGTCAATTCTTTGGCTGCCCAATAACGCGAAATTTCACTTAGTTTCATCCAGATCAGGTTGTTGTACGCGGCATGCAGGCGCTTCACGATCTCCTTGAGGATGTTAAAGCCGACTTCCTGGCCATTGAAATAAATGCCCGGCCAATGACAAACCATGATGGCCGGTTCGCCGCGTTTGATCACATCGACCATGCGCCCGGATTTCAAATCTTCGGTGATGAATTTGTCGACAGAGCCGGCTTCAAGACCGTCCCAACCGCCGAACCAGTCGCCCGTGCAACCGATTATTGAAACGACACATTTCGGATCATCACCATCGAGACCGGACGCATATTCGACACGGGGCGCGACACTGCGATCGTCCGTAAATAAGTGACGAAAGTAGTGAGGGATTTCGGCTTTAAAGACGTCGCGGCAGGATTGCAGCGTGGCTTGCGCGAGCGCCGGGAGCGCGCGGTTGCCGAATCCGCCGGGCGTGGTGATACCTTCGCACTCGGTGCCAATATTTTTTAGAACGCGCAGGGCGTAAGTCATGTAGTCGGCGATTTCGTCCGCCGATTTGCCGTCGGTCCAGCCCCAATTTTCCATGAAGCGTTCGCTGCGTTCGTCGTAGGGGCGGCCGGTTTTGGTGTTGATGATCCAGGTGTGCGTGACCATCTCAGGATGGAAATCCCAATTCGGAGCCATCACTGTCTGTACCAGTTTGATACTGTCGCGCAGCTCGGCTTTCGACCACCCCGGCAAATCGCGATCAAGCCAGCCGACGCAGGCGGGGTAAGGAATCTGGCTGTACTTGCCTTTGACGCCGTGCTCCTGGGACCATTCGCCGAATTTGCGCACGAAGGCATCGGGGATTTCGCGCGGCAAGGTCTTCCAGGGCTGTTTGTAACGATCGGGGAACACTTCGGCGAATTGGGGAATGCAAAAATGCGCGAGGTTCGCAAGGCAAGTAGAGTCATCAATGATGAGGCTGACGGGAATGCGGCCGCGTGGGTTGAGAACTTTGACACCGGCGGCGGCTGGTTTTGGGCGGTCGCCTGCAAGCTGGGCCAGAAGGTCAGAAGCCTGGAGCAGTGCGGCTGAAGTGCCAATGAACGCGCGGCGATTCATGGCTGTATTGAAGCGAAACTACGGCGCTAATTGCCAGCGGTAAAATCGGTAGGGATAGCCTGGCGCATCCACGTCGATCAGATCCATGAACGATCCAGTGGCGACGTTGGTCGAGATATTGATCCACTGTTGCAGGTCGCTGGAAGCCTGGATGAAGTAGCGCTGATCGGGCGTGGCGGGCAGGAAAAACTGCACGTGCCCATCAGCGAGCCGGTTGACCGGACGCACGAAGATCGTTCCGCTGCTCAGCGACACAGGTGTGAGCGTCGTGGCGTTGGCTCGCGCCAAAACAGCGTTCACTGGCGTCAATGGCCCGGATCCCGTGTACTCGGTTGGCGAAACAGTAAACGGCATTACGAGCGGTGTGCGGTTCGTGATCACGGTGTTTTGGCGAGAAAAGACCAACACCCGTCGCACACCCGGAGCAACTTCGCGAGAGACAACTGTTTGCCGTGCATCGCCAACGGCCGGTCCCGAACTGGCGCGACTGGGATCGAACGTGACATCGAATTGGGCGGCGACAACATTCGTCGCGCGGGTCAAATTCACCGGCACGTTTACAGTCGCGCCCGGGAATGCGGGCTGGCTGCCAATGCTCAGCGACGTCTGCGCTGGCAAATGGATCGCGCCCAGGAGCGTAGCAAGAACAATGTATTTTACCGCGTCCATGCGTTGACTGTGACGACCACGTTGACCGGAACGGTCACGTTCACCGTTGTTTGGGCCGGGTCGTTGCCGACGGTATTATCGATTGACGCCTGGTAAACCACCGCACGCCCACTGTCCGGTGTAAGGGCGATGCTGATGGGGACTACCGCATTAAAATT
The DNA here is from genome assembly GCA_035275085.1 of Verrucomicrobiia bacterium. Taxonomy (GTDB): domain Bacteria; phylum Verrucomicrobiota; class Verrucomicrobiia; order Limisphaerales; family DATENK01; genus DATENK01. Next base: position 10,448 of record DATENK010000681.1, read on the forward strand.
GCGAGCCTGCACGGTTACCGTGCGATTCGTTGTGGAGCCGAATGGCAATTGGATGCTTACAGGTGCCGGGCTGCCTTCTTGAATTATGGTGCCGGCGGCTTCGATGATGTCCAACCGGGGAATCGGTGTGGGAAAAACAACGAGGTTCGCACCGATCGATGCCGGCGGATCAAACACGTAAACCACCGAGCGTCGGCTCGTGGTGTCAACCCGAATGCGTCCGTCGCCGCCGTTGCACTGTCCAACGGCCTGAATCGTGCCGCCGCCTGTCACGAGCGGCGCCACCAACCGAATCGCGCCCCCGCTGCCGCCGTTGTTGCCACCAGCAACGCAAATGCCGCCGCCATTGGCGCGCACCAGGCCGCCGCTGTTGACGTCGATTCGGGTATTCGAGCCGATCAGGATCGCTCCTCCGCCTCCGCCTCCGCCCCAAATGGTGCTCCCGCTCGTGCCGCCGCCGCCAGAACCGCCGACCATCGGAATCAAAAGTGGACTGCCATAGACCGGCCCTTTGTTTGTCGTTTGAGTGACGCCGCCCACAGCGGAATAACCGCCGGCTCCGGCGGAGTTCGCAAAGCAACAGGCGACACCGCCCATGGCGCCGCCCGGTCCCATGCCGGCCCCGGACGGGGTGTTCGCGTCGAGTCCAGGGTAGCCGCCATCAAATCCGCCAGGCCCTCCGCGGCCGGGTGAGTTGCCGTTACCGCTTCCGCCTGAGACGTCGACCGTGCCGTTGATCGTGACGTTACTCGTGGCAAGGAGGTAAACGGGCGTGTTCAGCGGATTGCGATTGAACGATAGCGTCACTCCCGATGCAACGGTGATCGTGGTGAAATTAAACACGCCGTCGGGCGGCAGATTTAACGTGCGGTTGGAAGTGACGTTCAGCGGCCCATCCGCGCCGGTACTGCCGGCATCGAAAGGTTGGGCGATTGCGCTCGCACTCAAAAAGCAGAGCGCGAGCAATCCACTGATAATCTTTGGGATCGTTTTCATAACTTTAATTATTCTGTTTGTAAATCATTGGCTCTGAAATTGGACCTTCACCGGTGGTCTAGCGATAGAGACATTGTTCGGCAAACCTGCCGTGCCGACGGATGTTGGCAGCCTCACTGTTACGGGCGGCTGCGCCACGCTGATGTTTGGCGGCAGATTGGCGCCGACCAAACTCGGCAACACCAGACTTACGGAGGGTTTAGCGACCGTCACATTGGCCGGCAGATTTGCACCAATAAGGCTAGGCAGCACGATGCTTATCGGAGGATGCGCCGCTGTCACGTTGCGAGGGAAATTAGCTCCGACGATGCTCGGCAAAACCACCGACACAGGTGGCGCTGCAACAGTGACGTTTCGCGGGAACCCGGGCGTGCCGAGGGACGCGGGCAACACCAAACTTGTCGAGGGCGTGCTGGTCACAAACAGTTTCGGTCTCGAGTTAGGGTCAAGCGGATTGCTGCCACCAGTCACCTCAGCTTCATCGAACCAGCCGTCACCATCCGTGTCGCGGTTGTTCGCATGCGTGTGTCGGGCCTGTTCCTGCAGGTTTGTTAGCCCGTCCAGATCAAGGTCTTCGTCGCCATCGAATACGCCATTTCCGTCCGTATCGCGGAGCGTGGGATTATATCCGAACAGCAATTCCCATTTGCTCGCCAGTCCGTCGTTATCGGGATCCTCATC
>DATENK010000682.1:0-2250 GCA_035275085.1 Verrucomicrobiia bacterium
ATTCTTGGGCGATTGATAAACGCGCGCGCAACCGCGACGCGCTGCTGTTCGCCGCCGGAAAGCTGCGCCGGGTAATGCGTCAACCGCTCGCCCAGACCCACTTTTCCCAACAATTCCGTGGCATGGTGCCGTGCATCGCTGCCGCCGCGCAATTCGAGCGGCACCATCACATTTTCGATCGCCGTCAGCGTGGGAATCAGGTTGAAGCTTTGAAAAACAAAACCCACGCGTTGATTGCGGAGGCGCGCGCGGCCATCTTCGTCGAGACTCCCGAGGCGAATTCCGTCGAGCCGCACTTCGCCGGCGCTGGGTTGATCCAGACCCGCGCAAAGGCTAAGGAGCGTCGTCTTGCCGCTGCCCGAAGGACCCAGGATCGCGCACGTTGCGCCTTGCGCCAGGGAAAAAGTGATGTCCCGAATCACCGTTAACGCGCTATTGCCGCTGCGATAAGTCTTGGTCAGGCCCTGCACTTCCAACACGGGGCTGGAATTCATTTGCATTTGATTCCATCTTTATGCGGTGCGGTCAATGAAATGGCTGATGTTTCTGGCGGTCGCCGTCTCAGTTTGCGCCAGTGAAGGAGATCGGCGCACGATCCTTATCCTTGGCGACAGCCTTGCCGCGGGCGCGGGGATCGATCCGGATGAAGCGTTCCCGGCACTCCTACAGAAGAGAATCGACGACGCCGGCTTCAAATATGAAGTCATCAACGCCGGCGTCAGCGGCGACACCAGCGCGGGCGGATTGCGCCGCATCGATTGGCTGCTCCGCCGTAAGATCGATGTACTCATCCTTGAACTGGGCGGTAATGACGGTTTGCGCGGAATTCTTCCAGCCAGCACGCGCACAAACCTTCAGGCGATCATGGACCGCACGAAGACCAAATATCCCAACGCGAAAATTGTGATCGCGGGCATGCAAATGCCACCCAACATGGGGCAGGAATACACGGCCGCCTTCCGCGAAATCTTTCCCGATCTCGCGAAGCGCAACAAGGCCGCGCTGATCCCGTTCCTCCTCGAAGGTGTCGGCGGAAAGGCCGAATTGAACCTTCCAGACCAAATTCATCCGAACCCCGATGGCCATCGAATTGTCGCTGACAACATTTGGAAGGTGTTGGAAGGGCTCCTCAACTCTGTCGCTTCGGGACGATCGTGATTTCGCCGTTGCCCTCAAGGATCGCGTATTTTATTTCGTCAAGGCTGGTTAATCCCTGGAGGCGCCGCGCCGCGGCCAGAATTTCCGATTCATCCACCCGGACCTTATTCATCCTGTCTCGATGCGGTTTACCGTTTTCAAGGATGATAAGCGGCTCCTCTTCCAGCCAACGGTCCAACTTCGGGTACCGCTGCTTGAGCCACGAAAGGGCGATGCTAATCGAAACCAGCGTCAGGCTTAGCAGGAGGCCGGTGGTGATCGAATGGTCGTCGTCCACCATGGCTTGCTGAACGGTTTCCGAGATAATCAACAACAGGACCAGCTCAAAGCTGGAACTCTGCGCAAGGGTGCGTTTGCCCGCGATGCGAAAAACGATGAGCAGAAAGAAATAAACGATCAGGGCCCTGAAAACGGCATTCATACTAAGGGTAAAAGAATTGAGTGAATTGCACTTCGGGGCCGTTTAGCAGTCCGAGTTTAATCGGAGTGTTTCCGTAGGAGGCCGGTTTGTACTCAAGAGTAAGGGTTGCCTGTTGGTTCGTGTCTGCGACATCGAAGATGTACACGAGTGAGTCCTGTGCCACTTTCACGCGCTCCGCCGGGGGCGTGAATTGATCCAGCTCGACCCGTTCAATAAACCTTTTCGATAGCCAGACGGCCGGCAGCGAGCCACCAGCGGAAGGAGCGATTTGGATTTTTAGCTTCGTGCGCGACTGATATCGCGCGAACCGATCGTACTCGACTAAAACCTGTGGGCCTGCAATTTTGCGATGGGCGATTGGCCCTTCGCCAAACAGCCCAACGACCGAGGCAACGAGGACCAGCCCGAATAACACCCACCCCCAGTGTTCTACCTTCCACACTGCGCGTTCGTGGCTCAGATCATCAAGATTTTTGCCCCCGCTTTCCCCCATGAATGGCCTGAATATGCCATAGTTAATCTTTAATAATAGAGGGAATTTCCCTAATCGCCACGTTCTCGCAGCGCGCCTATATTGAATTTGCAAGGATGAAGAAACCGCGCGTCATTATCGCCAATGATCACACATTGGTAAGTGCCGCGATTCGGGCGTATCTTGAAGGCTGTCATGA
>DATENK010000683.1:0-2373 GCA_035275085.1 Verrucomicrobiia bacterium
ACAATCCGACGGCGTCCGCAGTGAATATTGGCGGCTGGTTTTTGACTGATGATCCGGCGATACCCGGCAAATATCGGATTCCCGATGGAACAATGATTGAAGCAGGCGGGTACGTGACGTTCGATGAATCACAGTTCAATCCGACGCCGGGGACGAATTACAGCTTTGCGTTGGATTCAGATGGGGACCAGATCTATTTGTTCTCCGGGGACGCGAACACAAATCTGACGGGGTATAGCCACGGGTTTAGTTTCGATAGCGCGCCGAATGGCGTTCCCTTCGGCCGCCACGTGTTGAGCACGGGTGATGAACGGTTTGTGCTGCAAAGGGCAACTACGCCGGGTGCAGTCAACGCTGGCCCTTTAATTGGTGACGTCGTGATACGACAGGTCATGTATCATCCGCCCGATCTGCCGGGTGACGTTGATAATTCGGCTGACGAATACGTTGAGCTTCAAAACCGCACGCTCAATACGGTGGACCTCTACGACCCTTCGACGCCTACGAATACCTGGCATGTCCGCGGCGGGATTGATTTCGATTTTCCGCAGGGTGTCACCGTCCCGCCCACTCAATCAGTGGTGCTGGTCAATTTCGATCCGACTGACGCCACGGCGCGCAATGCTTTCCTCGGGAAATATGGTGCATTCAACGGGGTGCGATTGTTTGGGCCCTATAACGGCAAGCTCGACAATTCAAGCGACACGGTCCGGCTCGAACGTCCTGACGTGCCCGACACAAACGGCGTTCCCTACATCTGGGCAGACTATGTAGATTATCAGGATGCCGCGCCATGGCCTTCAGCTCCCGACGGCAGTGGCTCGGCGCTGCAGCGGATCGACCTGGCAGCCTTTGGCGATGATCCGATCAACTGGGTCGGTGCAGCGCCTTTAACGGTCAGTTCCATTAACCCCGCTTACACACAAGTCAAGACAGGCACAAACGCGACAGTCACGATTTCTGTGTCCGCATTCGGCACCGGTAACCTGAGTTATCAATGGTACTTTAACGATAATATGTTGGCGGGTGAAACGAATGATTCGATCACGATCGTCGATGTGCAGTTCGAGGATGATGGGCTTTATAGGGTTCGCGTCAGCGACGTCACCGGATCGGCGCTCAGCCCCGCGGCCGCGCTGCGAGTGCTCGTGACCCCCGCATTTGTGCAATTGCCGCTCGGGCAAACGGTCGTGGCGGGCGGGAGAGTGACACTCAGCGCGACTTACACTGGCAATCCTGCGCCGTTCACGAACGAGTGGCGCTTAAGCTCGACTCCTGTCTACACCAACATCACGTCCGATCGGAGCACGTTTTATACATTCATAGCGTCTACCAATCCGGGCACTTACGGATATCGCGTGATTCTTAGAAGTGCTTCGACCACGGTGGGCATCAGTTCTGGCCCGCTCGTGAACGTCGTCGTGCTGGCGGACACTGATAAAGACGGACTCCCGGATGCATGGGAGTCGGCTAATGGTTTAGATCCGCTTGTCGCAGGCGACGGAGCCTTGGATTCCGACGGTGACACTATGAGCAATTACGCCGAGTACTTAGCGGGAACAAATCCACAGGACGCGACAAGCTATTTGCGGGTGGAGGGCGTGGCGGCTGGAAATTCGGCGACGATTACCTTCCAAGCGATGTCCAATAAAACGTACACGGTCGAATTCACCGATGCTTTGTCTCCCGGACCGTGGACCAGGCTGACCGACATTGCGGCAACCGCGACCAATCACCCGGCAATGGTCGTCGACCCCGCACCCTTTAATACGCGCTTTTACCGTCTTGCGACGCCGCGGCAACCGTAAGGAAAGGTTGCAGGGTGCGGCTGCAGATGTAATTTCCGTGCGGTGAAGATCGAGTTGCGGAAGATGTTTCAATTCGAGGCCGCGCATCTGCTTCCACATCTTCCGAAGTCGCACAAGTGCCGGCGCTTGCATGGCCACAGCTTCAAGGTGGAAATCGCCGTCGCCGGTGAGTGCGATCCGAAGCTCGGGTGGCTTATGGACTACGCGGACATAACCGCGGCATTCAAGCCGATCTGGGAGAAACTCGACCATAATTACCTCAATGAAATTCCCGGCCTTGAGAATCCGACTAGCGAACTTGTGGCCGAATGGATTTGGAAACGTCTGAAGCCAAAGCTGCCGCTGCTGACGGAAATCGTGGTCGCCGAGACGTGTCAATCGCGATGTATTTATCGCGGGAACAACACAGCGGAGGCAAAATGAAAGTACAACCAGGCCTAGGATCAGGAGTGTTTGCATAGGGGCTGCGCCCCTCCCTTCGGGCGGGGTTCACCCACTATTGGCTCTCTGCCAGCGGGCATACGATTCGATCCTGTATGCCACTTGTCGTCGAGAACCTTTCGGG
>DATENK010000684.1:0-3984 GCA_035275085.1 Verrucomicrobiia bacterium
AGACGTTTCCGTGAACGGCAACCACAGGAAACGCAAATCCGTGTTCACGGAGTGCGTAATCGCGGACATCTTAATGAAGCTGAATTTTTGCAAACCCGGCGTGCCTGAGACCAAAAACCGTGTGCCGACGCCGATGGACGAAGGAGCGGCGTTTAGCGAGGGGCGCGCGGCCGGACTGCCGTCCGCGTTGAAGAGGTTCGCCGGTGTGTAGATTTGGGCATCGCGATGGTCCGCGGAATTGCCCCCAAGGCCACCACCGCCGGACAGCACCCGGCCGTCAGGCAGGAGGAGGGCGAGCGAATGGTAATTGCGCGGGACTGAGGCGTCGGCCACGGCGCGCCACTGGCGGGAGGTGGGGTTCCAGATTTCAGGCGTGAGAATCGAGCCCGTGTCGTTGAACTTGAGCCCCGACGTGTTGCCGCCCATCACCATGACTTCCTGGTTCGGGAGGATGACCGCGTTTGCAAACTGGCGGGCAAATTGCATGTTGGCGGTGGTAGTGACCACCGGAGTGCCGCTGCGCACGTCCACCGTGTAGGCGAATGTGCTGCTGGTGCCGGTGGTATCGTCGCTGCTATTGGCCGTGGTGTTCGCACCCCCGCCGGCAACAAGGATTTTACCTTCATCATACATAACCCAGGAGCCTTCCTTGGGGTAGTGGGTGCCGGGAACGGTTGTGCCCGTATTGCTCAGCGCGCCGCTGTTATCCGGTGAAACCCAATGCATCGTATCGGTGGGTCCGAAATGAATGAGGCGGCCGTCCGGCGCGAGCAACAGGAACGGATGCCAGATGTTGATGTATCCCGGGTCGGCGAGGACAGTGTTCCAATCGATGCCCGCCAGCCGGCTCCAACCGCTAGACTGGTCCCAACGTTCGGCAGTGCCGGAGCCGCCGCTGCCACTGGCGGTAAAAACCCGGCCGTTCGGAAGCGCGACACTCGTGTTATACCATCGCGGGTCGTTCATGTTCGGAATGCGCGTCCAGGTATTGTTGCGCCAATCGAAGATACTCGAGAGCACCGTGGTGGCACGCCCGCCGTTCACCAGCACGCGCCCGTCGGGCAACATCACGAGTGCGCCGCAGAACATGTCATGGGCGGGATTATTGTATTCCACAAATTGGCCGGTCGCAGGATTCCACGTGGCGGCGTAAGTAAATTCGGGCCCTGAAGGGAACGTGGTGCGCTGATTGGACGCATACGTAAGCACGCGGCCGTCCGGCAAGGTGGCGGCAGATACGGGGATATGGGGTGTCCAGGGAATGACGGCGCTCCATTCACCATAGAGGTCGCGGTCTCCAGGCGCGACGACCACCGCGATCGCATCGATCGACTGCGGGAGCAGCGCCGCGGCTTCGGCGGCGAAGGTGTCTGCGATCGCATGCGGGTCAGGATCGGCTTTGGAGAAAAATGGGAGCAGCATGGTCAATGCTACAATCGGGATAAGCTTCAGGATGCGCATACGTTATTGGGTTTTCGAAAGTTGTGTGAACGGTTCGTCAGTAAGGGTCTTGAGAAAAGCAATCAACGCGGCTTTATCTTCTGCGCTCAGGCCCAGGCCGGACTCAGGATGTTTGGCGAGGTTCGGATCGAGATTACGCGCCCGGTGGAGTGCGCCGTTATAGTGATCGATGACCTCTTCGAGCGTGGCGAATCGACCGTCGTGCATGTAAGGCGCGGTCAGGGCAACGTTGCGCAGCGTCGGCACTTTGAATTTGCCGCGATCGCTCTCAGCGCCGGTGACTTCCATGCGCCCGTTGTCGCCTGCGCGGGGCACGAGCCCGTTATTCATGAACTGGTGGTTGCTGAACAGGTTCCCCCCGTGGCAATGGAAACAGTCTGCGCCGCGCACGCCGCGAGCAGGATCATTTTCGGTCACGAATAACTGCAGGCCGCGCTGTTCCTGGGCGGTGAGCTTATCGAGCTTTCGCGCGGCGCGGTCGAACTTCGATTCCTGCGAGACGAGGGTAAGAAGAAATTGCTCGAGTGCCAGCGCCATGCGCGCCGAGGTTATGTTCGTGGTTCCGAATGCGGCCTCGAATTGACGTGGATAATCGCGGTCGGCTCCGAGTTTCCCCACGACCGCGTTAAGTTTCTCATTCATTTCATGCGCGTCCTGAATGGGCATCAAAACCTGTTCGCGTAAAGACTTTGCGCGGCCGTCCCAGAAGAATTCAGTCACCCATGCGAGGTTGATCAGCGGCATGGCGTTACGCCGCCCGGGGTCGCCATTGACGCCGGTGCTGTTAGCTCGTCCGTCCGTGAAGGCCTTCGCGGGCTCATGGCAAGTGGCGCAGGACTGAACGTTGTTCTTTGAGAGACGCGGGTCGTTAAAAAGCCGCCCGCCGAGAGCCACGCCTTCAACCGTCAATGGATTGTCCTCGGGCATTTTCACTTTGGGCAGCCGTTCAGAAATCTTGAGTGCAAACGGCAAACCGCTTATCGAACCCTTGTTCGAGATCGCTGCGGCAAGCGGCTGGTAAAAGTCAGAGTCGACTCTGCCTACACGGAACGAACGGGTGATGCGCTCCTTCAGAACTCCCGCCAACAAGTCTCCTTCCCGCGAGTGCGTCGACGTGGATTCACGGACCACCTCTCCCGCGGCGAGCACCTTCCCAACGTCCAATCGCAAATGGATTGTCGTCGAACCCGCGCCCGAGAAGCGCACGGGCAGTTCCACCAGCATGGGTTTGTCCGTGCCCGCGACGTGATAGGAAAATCCGTTGATCTTGCCCCAATGCCCTTCGATCGCCAGAAAAACGTAACCTGAATTCCAGCCCCAATGCAGACCGCACACGTCCGGATGCAGCGGATGCTCCGGCGGCCACATCGCAGGATCGCTTTTGTCCGTGGCAGGATCGAGCCCCACCCGAAACCGAATCGCCTTGAATTCCTCCGCCTGCAAACCATCTGCCATGACCGAAAGGCGTTGCTTCTCCAGGCTGAAGAATCCGTGCCAACCCTCCGATTTCAACCAACTCCCATCTGAGCGTTGCAAAGCCAGATCGGAAAGCAATCCATCCAAACGGGTGACGGTCAGTGCGCTTACCTCGCAATCCCCAAGTTCAGTCCCAAGCACCAATCGCCTTCCCTCCCATTCCGGCTCTACCTCAACCCTCAGTCTCTGAGCCCTCGCCACGCTCAGCGGAAGTAATAGGACAAGACATACCGCCAGCCGAAATCCCCAGGAAATTCCTGGGCACGATGGCTGTCCTGGCACCAAATAAGAACGATCCTTGTGGTCCACCCGAGAACAGCGCGATCAATGACATATTTCCGCCAACCCGTGCAAGTACTTATATTAAGGAATTTACTGGGACCGGCATCCGGAAAGTACGGAGCCCGCTGCGGCGGCGTTAAGTTGCTCAAAAATATTTGGCGGATTGCCCCACATGAATACGCTTGTAATGAATTGAATCAGAACAGTTGTGCCCGCCGACAGACGACATTCAGTGCTGGAATTAAAAACCGGACGCAAACGCACAGCCATTCCCAAAGATCCCAACCTGTCCAGCGCCATCGCGCCGTGGCGTGGCATTCTCCTGGAGCGCCACTCCAGCACCGCAAACGAATTGCCCGACATCCTCGTCACCCACCACGTGGTCGCCTTGCAACTCTCCGCCAGCCAACCGCGATATTTCAAGTGCGATGGCGAAGATTGGAAGGAACATCATTTCGCCCCTGGACGCGTCAGCATCGTTCCCGCCGGCACACGCTTGTCCTTTCGCGCAAAGGCCACCGGCGATTTCGTCCTCCTCCAGATCGATCCCGAATTTCTCCAACACGCTGCCCGCGAACTCATTACCCGCCAAAGCGTCGAACTCACTTTGCAACTGGGGATCAACGACGACTACCTGGCCGAATGCATCCGCACGTTGATGACCGAAGCCGAGGGCGAATACCTCGGCGGCCGCGCTTACGGCGAATCTGTCGCCATTGCCATGGCCACCCACATCGTCCGGAAATATTCGCGCGTCGGTCCGCT
>DATENK010000685.1:0-3138 GCA_035275085.1 Verrucomicrobiia bacterium
AACGTTCCCGCGATGAGGGACAGGGCGGCGATGACATATTGTGGAAACACCGAGTGGCCAGAGACCATCCAGAAGCCGATTCGAATCATGCTCAGCGAATCCATGTTCGCCCAGAGCGGGAGCCAGATCGAGAGGAACGCCAGCACCAGCAACCACGAGATGATCGCGCTCCACGCGGCCACTTTCATTTTGATCACGACCATGTCGCCGGTGGCCAGAGGGCGAACGGCGGCAAAGGCGGGAAGCGATAAATCTCCAGACCAGAAATCGGGTTTGGAAAAGCCTTTCCCGACGGGAACGGCGAGGATCATCGGGAGGGCCAAGGTCCACGCCAGCAGCCACAACGTGCCATCGGATTGGTTGCGCATGAACCACGAGAGCGGAGCGATGACCAACAGCAGCAAGGCCGCGATGCAAAACGGCAGCAGCAGACCGGAGCGCCGCCATTCAAACCAAAACTGCGCGGCAGCCGGAGAGGCAAATCCTTCGCTGCGGCTCGGCAAGACATCGGCCATTCGTTCGACAAAGGCCTTCAGCCCATTGTTTTGGCGTCCGCCCCCACACCTTTGCCGAGCGACACACCACCACGTGACGAAGAAGACGATGAGGGCCATTCCCGTGAGCAACCCGATCAGAACTTTTTGCGAAAACCAGGGCGACGAAATGTATTGTGCGAAAAAGGGCAGAAAAGCAACGGCGACAAAAATGGTGCCAATCAGGCCGAGAACAATCGTTCGTAGAATCCGAAAGGCAGCCAAGGTCCAAAGAATCGCTTGATAGAACACCATGTACGCGCCAATCAGAACCGCAAACCATCCAGGTCTTATCAGTTCTCCATGAGCGAAGACGATGTTCAGCCACGCCACGTAAACCAACTCGACCGTGCCAACGCCCAGTGTGACTGGTAAGGCGACCAACCGGAACGTCGTCACCGGCAAGGTAAACAGACGATAGGGAAAGCCCGTCCATTCTTTTTGTGGATTGAATTCCGTGTAATTGAAACTCCCGAAAACGAAGAGCAGCGATCCGGCCATCAGCAGACAATTCACCGTCAGGAGCCGCGTACGAGCCGCTTCGGTTGCGCGGAAGCTGTCGGACAAAACGAGATTGAAGAGCCAGGCGAAGAGAAATATCCCCATGACCAGCCATGCCATACGACGATTTCTCCTCCAGATTTCCCACGCCAACGTTGTGATAGATGAACGCATGAAATCAGGAAATCAGGAAACAACCTGCGAACGCGGGTACGGACTTTGCAAAGAGGCGCCGGCATGAGCGACGAAGATTTCGTTCAGCGAAGGTGACTGTTCGTCAATGATTCTCGCCCCTATGGGCGGCAATTCGATGCGACCGCCGTTACCGATGATGGTCCACTCCTTGCCTGTCCCGGTCACACTCAATGCCCCGGAAATCATCGGGCGTTTCATTTGCACGCTATCGAAGTGAAGAATGATGCGGCGATACCGCGCTTTGATCTCATCAAGCGGCCCGCATAACACGAGCTTTCCTTGGTGCACCATCGCAATGTGATCCGATACGCGTTCAATTTCCTCCAGCAAGTGCGAAGAAAAAAATACTGTGCGACCTTCATCGGCCACGGTGCGGATGACAGCCTCAAGAATGTCGCGGCGCACAATCGGATCGAGACCGGAGCTTGGTTCGTCCAGCAGCAGCAAGTCAGGGCGATGTGCCTGGGCCATAATCAAGCCGGCTTTTGCGCGCTGGCCTTTGGAGAGCGTCTTGACTCGCGCCGATGGACTAAGCCCAAATTGTTCGCGCAAGCTTTCGGCATAAGCGGTGTCCCACCGTGGATAAAAAGCCTGAGTGTAACGCAGCAGTTCGTCCACACGCGGCCAACCTGGCAAGTCCGGTTGCTCAGAGAGATAACCGATGCGCCCCAAAACCGAGACCGGATCCAAAACCGGGTCCTGGCCGAAAACCCGCACCGTGCCGGCTTCCGCCCGCAACAATCCGAGAATGTGTTTGATCAACGTGGTCTTGCCGGCGCCGTTTTCGCCGACCAAGCCGAAAACGCTGCCGCGCGGGACATACAACGACACGTCATTCAAGACTGTCTTGTCGCCAAATCGGCGCGACAGATTCGTGATAGAAACCACAGCTTCAGCCGAGGACGGCGATGGAAACCTCATTTGTGGGCCTCCTCATTCATAAGGCTATGCTGGTCGCGCAGCAGTTTAATGACTTCGTTCAGTTCGCAACCGAGATGTCGAGCTTCAATCAGCAAAGCATCGGCGCGCCGGGCGAGGATTTTGGTTTTTTCCCGCTGAGACATCGTCTCCCGGGTTTCCGAGACATATGTGCCGGCTCCGTGGCGTTTGGTGACCATGCCCGCGTGTTCCAGCTCCAGGTAAGCCCGGGCTACGGTGTTGGGATTGACGGTGAGTTGCTCCGCCAGAACGCGGATGGGTGGAAGTTCCTCGCCCGACTGAAGTCGCCCCGCGGCGATCAGATGCCGCACCTGATTGACAATCTGCTGGTAAATGGGAACGCCATCAGCAGAGGAGATTCGTAGTTGCACGCTACTGTATTACTACAATAATACACTTCGGTAAACTATATTTTGTTGTTTCCCGCCTTCTTCAGTGCAAGGTAATAGACCAGTGAGTGTTGGATATCGTCCACGCGGTCATCCTCAGCATGCAACAAGAATATGGTGGCGTGTTGCTGGTGACAGAAACATTGGGATTCAACACAAAACCCTTATCTTTATTCCACAAATGTCCCGGATAACAGGCGATCGCAAAATCCGGACGGCAGCTTTCTTTGTCGGCTGCATCCACAGCCAGATAAGAACGTTGGTCAAAATGCGTGCTTATTGCGGCGACCATGTGCGCCCCTGCCGAAAAGCCGATCACTCCAATCTTATGCGGGTCTACATGCCACTCGATTCGAGTGCGATCCCATGCGATAAAGCATGATTGAAGCGTTAAAGTCCAGTCTGTTGAGACCCGCGGGTTCATCCGGGGAGGACAACGCACCGGTCAATGTTGATGCCATCCTGCAATCGATACTCGGCAGGGGAGCCGAACGTTTCGGGATGGTCGCCGTCGTTTTGCGGGGCGAGCGCATCATCGCCCAGGGGGCAGCCGGGGTTCGTAAGAGAGGCACCCCAGAGCG
>DATENK010000686.1:0-5024 GCA_035275085.1 Verrucomicrobiia bacterium
TTCGGGTTCAGTCCATTGAGTTTGCCGTTGCCGAAAATCTTAATCTGCTCGCTACTCAATCTGTTCAAGCCACCAAGAGTGCTCAGCCAAACGCTGCCATCCCTGGCCGCTAGAACGGAACTAACGACAGCATTCGATAAACCCTGCTTCACGTTAAAAGTGGCGACGGCAAAGTCACGAAAGCGGTCAATGCCATTGGCCGTAGCTACCCAAATATTGCCTTCACGATCCTCAAAGAGTGTGTAAACGTTTTCTCCTGAGAGGCCGTCGGACGGCGTAAATACATCTGTCCTTCCCCTGTGTACATGCACCAGACCACGATCCATTGTTCCGATCCACAGCCCGCCATCGCGGTCGTGGAGCAGCCAACTGAGCCTGAACTGTCCCACAGTACCTGGGAGCGGATAGGCCTCAGTTTTCCCGTCAACGAATCGTTGGAGTCCGCCGCGCGTGCCGATCAATAGCGTGCCGTCATCGCCTTCGCTAAAAGTTTCTATGAAACCGTTAGTCGCCGGCAGCGAATAGAATTTTGGAGGGCCAGGTCCCCAATGCCACAGGCCATTCTCCACTGCCACCCAGAAATTACCCTTGCTGTCCTCATACAAATTGAACGCCCCGCGGCCAAGACTGCCGTCCTCTCCGTAGCACCGGACGCTGCCATTCTTAATCGAGCAGAGTTTCCCTGTGGGGACCGCCGTGCCGCCGACCCATACCACGCCTTCACGATCCTCAATGAGCCTGAAAATATTCTGCCCGGCAAGCTCCGGGTACTCGGTGAGCTTGCCGTACTTCCAACTTGCCAGCCCTTTCGAGGTGCCAACCCAAAGCGTTCCGTCGCGCGTGGTGAGCAGGCTCATGATAAGGCTGGAGGGGAGTTGCCGGTCCGGTGGCGGTTGCCACTGAACGTTCTTGATACCATCGAAACGAACCAACCCGAATTCCGTACCCAGCCAGAGATAACCGTCGGGCGTTTGAGCAATTGAGGTAATCTGGCCCTTCGGAAAACCGTCGCGTATTTTCCACGAGGTATGTGCGTACTGGCTGACGTCAAGCGACGGATTCAACGCGAACGCAGAAGGGCACCACGCCAGCAGCATGAAAGCCAGCACAGCGCCCAACGTGATAGCGTGTCGTCCTGGTCCGCGCGCGCTGTCCATAACTCGTACATTTTATCCCACTCTCCGAAATCTGCAATCAACGCTGCCTGAACCTGATTTCTCATCACGATCTCACTCAGATAAATCGCACACGCTCACCTCACTCTTTCTGACTACATCCGGTGGTAGGTAAGTCATATCTTCCCAACACGGATGACCCTGTCCTTGACAAGGTGGCGAGCTCGGCATAGTCTTACGCTCTCCACGTCGCAACGAGGTCTAACTTATGCGCCGGGTTCTCATGCTAGCCTCCCTCCTCCTTGTTTCGTTTACGGCGGTTGTTCGCGCCCAATCCACAAATGCTTCACTCACGGGTCGTGTAACCGATCCTACTAAAGCCTTTATAGGCGATGCCAGAGTTGCCGCCATCAGCAATAGCACAAACGTCCGTTACGAAACCACGACGAACGGCTCGGGTGAGTACTATCTGGCGAATCTCCCTCCGGGTCTCTACCGCATCGAGACCGAAAAGCCCGGCTTCAAAAAGCTGATCAAGCCGGATGTGATCCTTCACGTCCAAGATGCTCTCGAAATCAGCTTCGAGATGACGATTGGTCCTGTTTCCGAAACTATCACCGTGGAAGCTGGCGCGCCTTTAGTCAATACTGAGTCGGGGACGGTCAGCACAGTAGTTGACCGCACGTTCGTCGAGAATCTGCCTCTCAATGGCAGGAGCTTCCAGACGTTGATTATGCTTACACCGGGTGTGGTCGTGACCGCCACCGCCTTCGATGACCAGGGACAATTCAGTGTGAATGGACAACGCGCGGATGCTAACTATTTCACTGTGGATGGGGTGAGCGCCAATTTCGGCGTCACCGGCTTCGTTACGCTAGGGCAGACGGCAGGGGGAGCGTTACCTGCGCTCAGTGTTTCGGGTGGCACAAACAGCCTTGTGTCTGTGGATGCGATGCAGGAGTTTCGTGTCCAAACCTCTTCGTTTGCGCCGGAGTTCGGGCGCACGCCCGGCGGACAGGTCTCGATTGTGACGCGCTCAGGAACGAACGGTTTTCATGGCACGCTATTCGAGTACTTCCGAAACAGCGTGCTCGATGCAAGAGACTGGTTTGCGAACTTCAATGGTATTGCGAAACCTCAGGAGCGGCAGAATGACTTTGGCGGAGTAGTAGGCGGTCCGGTCCTCAAAGAAAGGATGTTTTTCTTCTTTTCTTACGAGGGGCTGCGGTTGCGCCAGCCTGCGACCCAACAAACTGTCGTCCCAGATGTCATATCGCGACAGCAGGCCCCTGCTGCGATGCGCCCATACTTGAACGCGTACCCGGTTGCGAACGGCGCTGAACTCGGGGCAGGGCTGGCTGGGTTTAGCGCCAGCTTTTCGAATCCTTCTTCGCTCGACTCCTACAGTATCCGGGTGGATCAAGTTATCAACTCCAAGCTCAACTTGTTTGGCCGTTATAACTACTCGCCGTCCAGCTTAGACCAACGAGGCCCCTTTCCCTCCTCCGGTTCAGTCCTTAGCACAACGAATTCTATATCATCGTCCGTACACACTCTAACAGCAGGCCTCACCGAACTGATCAAGCCGGGAATCAGCAACGAAGTGCGCGCGAACTACAGCAATCACAGGATCGGCATTAAGTTCGCAATGGATGATTTCGGCGGAGCCGAGCCGGTTCCCGATTCCGTCTTATTTCCCACGGGGTTCTCGTCCGAGAACGGCGTTTTATTATTGTTCATCTTGGGCGCTGGGCAGTACGCTCAAGGCCCTCAAGGGACGAACGAGCAACGCCAGGTCAATCTGATCGACAATCTATGGATGACCAGAGGCAGCCATCAGTTGAAGTTTGGCGTGGACTATCGCTGGCTTGCGCCATTCAGCAATCCAGCCGCCTACCAGCAATTTGTGCTTTTCTCAGGAGTGACGACTGCGCCCGGAGGGGCTCTTTCGGGAACGGCCTTGTTCGCTCAGTCGACTGCCTTTCAAGCCAATAAGCTCCTATCACAAAATTTCTCGCTGTATGGCCAGGACACCTGGAAGATCACACCCCGACTGACGGTGACTTATGGCCTGAGGTGGGATATCAACCCGCCGCTGAAGGGCAAGAACTCGGCCAACGATCCGTTCACCGTGGTGGGTTTGAACAATCCGGCGACGCTGGCTTTGGCTCCTCGCGGTACTCCGCTCTATGAGACAACCTATGGAAATGTGGCACCAAGAATTGGACTTGCTTATCAACTCCGTGGAATAAGAAATTGGGATGCCGTTCTGCGCGCAGGCTTCGGGGTGTTTTACGATCTCGGGCAAGGATCGCTGGGAGCAGTCTCCAGCCTCTTTCCATACAGTGCTAGAAAGACCATTCAGCCCTCACCCACACCGTTTCCGTTAAGCCCTCAGGACGCGGCTCCTCCGGCCATTACTACCAACCCACCCGTCAATGCTATTGTCGTAGCCGACCCTGCCTTGAAGCTTCCGCGGAGCTATCAGTGGAACGTTGCTCTTGAGCAGTCCATTGGAAGCAGCCAAAGCCTATCCTTAACATACATCGGTGCGATTGGGCGCGACTTGCTTCGCGTGACCAATTTATTTAACCCGAATCCGAATTTTCAGCTTATCGGGCTGACCGACAATACGGCGACATCTGACTACCACGCTTTTCAACTAAAGTTCCAGCGGCGTTTGTCGCATGGGTTACAAGGACTGGCTTCGTACACCTTCTCTCATTCGATTGATATTGCCTCGACGGATGTAGCTAACAACCTCAACACGCCGATTACGATTGCTGCTCCGAACATAGATCGCGGCAATTCCAACTTTGACGTCCGCCATTCTTTCACCGCCGGCGTAACCTACGACCTGCCCTCTCCCGGATCGCACAGGGTTGCCCATGCTGCGTTGGGCGGCTGGTCGCTGGACAGTTTCGTTCTGGCCAGATCGGCTCCGCCCGTTGACGTTGTGGGCGCAACTTTCATCGCCGCTGGCACCGCCATCTCTCCCCGCCCGAACGTGAGCCCGGGAGCGCTGCTTGAACTCCACGGGACGCAATATCCCGGCGGCAAGATTTTCAATCGCGCGGCTTTTAGTGCGGCACCCGCCGGGCAGCAAGGTAATCTCGGTCGCAATGTGTTGCGGGGTTTCGCAGCGTCGCAGGCGGATGTCGGATTGCAGCGACAATTTCACATCACGGAGAAAGTAGGGCTTCGCTTCCGGTCGGAGTTCTTCAACATCTTCAACCACCCAAATTTCGGCAACCCCATCAACGACCTGACCAGTCCGCTGTTCGGACGCTCGACACAGACGCTGGCGAGCAGTCTGGGGTCGGGTGGCGCTAATGGCGGTTTCAACCCTATCTATCAGATTGGCGGACCGCGCTCGATCCAATTGGCACTTAGACTTCAATTTTGAACAAGCTAATATGATTAAAGCGGGGTAACTACTTTGCCCGAAGGAGTGAAAGAGACTTGCGTTTGTCCTGTCCGTTCACGCGACGGCGAAAGGCTGCGCCAGCATCTTAATGTGAGCACAACTACGCTTGCTAAGGTGAGCGCGCCGACGACAACGTGCGCGACCGTGAGCGTGATCATCGGCTCAAGCGGCTGCACATCAAAACGGGAGTTCAGCCGCGCCACGTAAGCCAGGATTCCCAGGGCGACCTGGCAAGACAGCAGCACGAGCATTGCCAGAGCCGGTCTGCGCAGATAGGCATCACCGCCATAGCGGTGCAATATAGTGAGGGCCGTCCAGATCATCAGCGAGGATACTACGAGCGCGCCGGTTATGTGAGGCACAATACCGAAAGCGCCATGGCGAAAGCCCGCGCCGAGCACTAACTGCATCAAGACGGCGCACAGGGTTATGGCCGCAAGCTCGCGCGTTGATGGAAACCTCGCATCTTCCTTCAATGGCTT
>DATENK010000687.1:0-3838 GCA_035275085.1 Verrucomicrobiia bacterium
CGCGCCGCCGAGAATCATCACGTCAACCTGCGCATTTACGATTCCGAACACGTCGGCGTGTCATTGGACGAAGCCACCTCCAGCGAAGAACTGGAGACCTTGCTCCGAGTGTTCAATGCCGACAAGCCGCTGAATTTCCGCGTCGAAGATTTGGATACCAGCGGTCCCGACCTTCCGCGGCGCAGCAGTGACTTTCTTAGCCATCCGGTCTTCAATCGCTACCACTCCGAGACGGAGATGTTGCGCTATATCCGGCGGTTGGAATCGCGCGATCTTTCCCTTACCGCGTCCATGATCCCGCTCGGTTCATGCACCATGAAGCTGAACGCAACTACGGAAATGCTGCCGGTCACCTGGCCGGAGTTTGGGCGCGTGCATCCGTTCGCGGCCGCCACACAGACGCAGGGCTATCAAGCGATCTTTCGCGATCTGGAAAATTGGCTCGCTGAAATCAGCGGCTTCTCTGGCGCGTCACTTCAGCCCAACGCCGGCTCGCAGGGCGAATACGCGGGATTGCTCGTGATTCGCCAATTCCACGCAAGCCGTGGCGAGGGCCGCCGCAACGTCTGCCTTATTCCGACCTCCGCACATGGCACAAATCCGGCCAGCGCGGTCATGGCGGGGCTGAAGGTGGTGGCGGTCGCGTGCGATCAAAAGGGCAACATCAATGTCGACGATTTGAAAGCGAAAGCGGCGGAACATCGGGCCGAGCTCGCTGCGCTGATGGTGACCTATCCTTCAACGCACGGCGTCTTTGAAGAGACCATCAAAGATATCTGCAGAATTGTTCACGAGAACGGCGGCCAAGTTTACATGGATGGGGCGAACATGAACGCGCTCGTCGGCTTATGCCGGCCCGGCGATCTGGGGGCCGACGTGTGCCATATCAATCTGCACAAGACCTTTTGCATTCCGCATGGCGGCGGCGGTCCCGGCATGGGGCCGATCTGCGTCGCCTCGCATCTTGCGCCCTTCCTGCCAAAGCATCCGGTCATTCCTGTCGGCGGCAAGCAAGGCATCGGCGCAATTTCCGCCGCGCCCTGGGGCAGCGCGAGCATCCTTGTGATCCCCTGGATTTACATTCGCTTGATGGGCGCGGACGGACTCACGGAAGCGACGAAGATCGCGATCCTCAACGCCAATTACATCGCGCGTCGCCTCGATAAATACTTTCCCGTGCTCTATAAGGGCCACGGCGGCCTTGTCGCCCACGAATGCATCCTCGATTTGCGCCACTTCAAGAGCGTCACCGTCGAGGACGTCGCCAAGCGCCTCATGGATTACAGTTTTCATGCGCCAACCATCTCCTGGCCGGTGCCCGGGACGATGATGGTCGAACCGACCGAAAGCGAATCGAAGGAGGAACTCGACCGTTTTTGCGATGCGATGATTGCGATCCACGGCGAGATCAGCGCCATTGAATCCGGCGCCGCTGACGCGAAGAACAATCTCTTAAAAAACGCTCCGCACACCGTCGAAGTCGTCACCGCCGACAAATGGGACCGGCCTTACAGCCGCGAGCAAGCGGCCTGGCCTGCGAAGTCATTGCGCGTCCACAAATTTTGGCCGCCCGTCAGCCGCATCGACAACGTCTTTGGCGACCGCAATCCTGTCTGCACGTGTATCGGAATGGAGGCGTTTACCAGTTAACGTGCCATGCGCACGCTGCACCGCTATGTGACGCGGCAGATTGTCGCCACCATGCTAATGACCGTGGTGGTGTTCACGTTCGTGTTGCTGCTGGGCAACGTCCTCAAGGAAATTCTCGGCATGCTGGTGAATCGCCAGGCCACGCTCATGATGGCGGTGCAAGCCATCGGCCTCCTCATCCCGTTCGTGCTGGTGTTCGCGCTTCCGATGGGTTTGCTCACTGCCACGCTACTGGTCTTTGGCCGATTCAGCGCCGACCAGGAACTCACGGCCGTGCGCGCCAGCGGCATCAGCCTGGTTTCGGTGATCACACCGGTGCTGTTGCTCAGCACCGTGATGAGTTTGGTTAGTGCCTGGGTGAATCTGGAGGTCGCGCCCAAATGTCGTGTCGCTTACAAGCGTCTGCTGATGCAAGTGGGCCTGAGCCAGGCGGGCTTCCTGCTCCCCGAAAAGACATTCATCAAAGATTTCCCGAACAAGATCGTTTACATCGGGAACATCGACGGCCCAAACCTTAAAGATATCCTGATCTACAATCTGAATGCCGAAGGCAAAGTGGATTATTATATCCGCGCCAAGGAAGGAAAGATCGAGACGGACGAGGCCAGCCAGGTGATTCATGTGCAACTCACCGATGCGTGGCGCGTCGGCCTGATGGAAGACAGCGAAGTGCCCGTCCCGGTTTACGCCGCGGAGTCCAGCTTGTCTTACACAAACAGGCCGGAAGACCTGAAGGCGGAGAAGATGCAAATTTCGGACATGACGTTTCAGGAGTTGCGTTCGCAGTTGCAGGTGCTCGAGCAACGGGTGCGCTACATGGGTCCCGACCCCGTGAAACTCACCCGCGAAGAGGCCAGGCAAAAATTGCGCGAACTCAAACAGTTCCAGGGCGACATCACGCTGCCGATCCGTTTGCAGATTCATAGCAAGATCGCGTTCTCGTTCGCCTCAATTGGTTTCACGCTCGTGGGCATTCCGCTGGGCATTCGCGCGCATCGCCGTGAAACCACCTTCGGCATCGCCCTGGCGTTGATCCTGGTGATGGTCTATTACAGCTTCTTCATCATCGGCCAATCCCTCGACACGAAGCCCCAATATTACCCGCACCTGATCCTCTGGGTTCCGAACTTCCTGTTTCAGGCCATTGGCATGGTCCTGCTCTGGAGGGCCAACCGCGGGGTGTAAACGATTTCCCGCGTCTTTGTTTACCGCAACCGCCTGAATAACGGTAAGCTGCGCCATGGTTACACAGCCGCAGCCGGTCACCCCTTCGGGGGAAGCGGACCGGAGAATGTTGGAAGGCCCGCGGTCCCGAACCGACGAATTCTTCACGCTCCTGCGAGTGGTGCGTGATTTTTTGCGCGGGTTCCGCACCCTGCACTTCGTCGGGCCGTGCGTGACCGTATTTGGATCCGCGCGAATAGCCGAGGGCCACCCGCACTATGAACTCGCGCGCAAAATGGGCCGGGCGATCGTTGATCTGGGCTTCACGGTTATGACCGGCGGCGGGCCGGGAATTATGGAAGCCGCCAACCGCGGCGCGAAGGAGGCCGGCGGGCCGTCGGTCGGTTGCAATGTTGAACTGCCACACGAGCAAATGGCCAACCAATACCTGGACCGTTGGGTGACCTTGCGATACTTCTTCGTGCGCAAGACCCTGCTGATGAAATACTCCTACGCTTTCGTCATCCTGCCCGGGGGCGCCGGAACGCTCGACGAGTTTTTTGGGGCGCTCACATTGATTCAGACCGGGAAAATCCGGAACTTTCCCATCGTGGTGATGGGCGTTGAATATTGGCGGCAACTCGTCGAGTTCATGGAGAGCATGGCCCGCGCCGGCACCATCAGCCGCGACGACCTGCGCCTCATTCAAGTCACCGATTCCGTGGAGGAAGCCATCGAGCACATCCGCGAAAAAGCCATCGAACCCTTCGGCCTGAAATACGCCGTCCCCAAATCCCGACGCTGGCTCGGCGAGCACGCCCTCGCCCGCTGGCGCCACCCCCAGCCACGGACCCAACCCGCGCCGCAGCGGTAGGAGGGTTCGCGGGGTGGCTTCTCCATTAGGAGTAGGATTATGATTATGATTATGATTAAGATTAGGAGTAGGAGGAGGGGGGGGTGCCCAGGGGGCGTCAGGAGGCGACAGGGTGACAGGTGGCCTGTAAACATTGGGCGAAATGCATGT
>DATENK010000688.1:0-6700 GCA_035275085.1 Verrucomicrobiia bacterium
CGGAAACTTGCCTTGCTCGTACAATTTGTTCGCCGCGTCAAATGCGATCGCGACATCGGCGGCGCGCAATGGCAGGAGCGAAAACAGCAGTAGCGCAAGAACGCCTCTCATAGATCTCGCAGCACATTCTCAAGGCGCGGAATGTACGAACTCAACTCCTCGCTGGAACGATGCGGCGCGTATCGCGCCTGGTTACACGCATGAAACAATTCCCGCAACTCTGAGACTGTGCCTTCAGGCAAGCTGTCGCCTCGCAGCCGCTCATCGATCACCGCTTCCGTAATCCCGGAAGCGGGCACGTCCAATCGGGCGCCGAGTTGTTCCTGGAGCAGGCGAAAAACTGTCGCGAAGAAGTCCTCGGTCCGGCGCGCCGCAGCGAGTTCAGGCAACTCGCGCAAACCTTCGCGCACGCGCGCCGTCGCTTCGCGCTGCCGTCGCAGACGCGGGTTGTTGGCCAGCTTCTCCTTCCGTTTGCGGACGACGAACAGTCCAATCCACGCCACGACCGGGACCGCCTGCAACCCAAGAAACCACGGCTCTTGCAGGAGAGGAGGGTGAATCGTCGCAATCGGTTCGAGCCGGGCGCGAATATGAATAATGTCGTCCTGCGGCAAGGGCACGGGCGCTGTAGTCGTATTCGTCAGCATGGCCGGCGCCGTCGCGGATGCTGAGGGCCGAATGCTCAGCGGAATCGTCGGCCCCTTCAACGTGCGGTACGTCTTGGCGGTCGGATCGAAGAAGCTGAATTCCAACGGCGGCAACACTCGAATCTCATGGTTCTCGGGCACAATGACTTGCTCGAATGTTTTCGAGCCGGATAACCCAAGCGGGTCTGTCGGATTCACAGCGCTGCTCGCGGCGTAAGTTTTGAACTCGCGCCATTGTGGTTGCGGCGGCAGGCTGAGCGCGTCTAGCTGACCGCGCCCGCTGATTTGTACTTTGATCGTAATCGGATCCCCCACGACAAGGTTCGTCGGACCTGCTGTCATACTCAAATTGTAAGTGCCGACGGCGCCATTAAAATTCTCGGGCACATTTTGGGTGGGTAAAGGCAAAATGCGCATCGTTTTTGGTTCGGTTTGGAGGGCCATTGCACGGCCCGGCTGTGGATTGAATGATTCAAATACAGTTCGCGGTTGCGCTCGAAGGTTAAACTGGCATTCCCCAGGACCAAGAGTGAGTTCGCCGGTTCGCGCCGGCGTTGCGGCTGTTCTTATTGCCCATAGCTGATACGCAACACCATTCAGGACGCTGGATGAAGGTTGCTGGTCAGGGGCATACGGGCTCGTCGAAAAGCCCGGCGCCTTCAGCGGCGGCACACGAGGCTCGGAAACTGCATATCCCTGCCGCCACAAAAGCTGCAATTCAACAGCAATCGCTTCGCCGAGATAGGCTTCGGTCTTTGGAACATTCAGGCGGAACAGGGCAGGCTGATTCCCGCCGGGCTGGGCGGCCCCTTGCGCGAGCGCCTTTACTGTGATCGGCTGGGTGCTGAATATGCTCCCACCGGCCTGGACCGCGACCGCAGGAATGTTCACATCGCCGGGCTGTGTCGGGATCAGTTGGTATTCAAATATCTGTTTTGAGGAGCTTTGACCATTTTCAAACACGAATTCATTCCGCTGCGATACGCCGCCCGCCATCACCGCCGGGATAGGCGGGAGGGTCGGTGCGACATTCGCTGCCAGGCCTTCCATAATAATCGAGAGTGTAAAACTCTCACCGACCTGAACGGTAGAACGGTCCACCTGCGCACGCACCCCGGGCGCGCCGTTAGCCAGCGCTGCAGCGGATATCAGCGCAAGCGTCATGAACGCCTTTATTGCTCCTGATCGTTTCAGTGCCATCAGTAACCTCCATTTTTGCCGCGAATGCCGGTCGGCGCAACGGGAAAGCTGTGACTGTTGCAAATGGGAGAGGCTCGGGCATACTGGCTGCGGGATGAAAAGGGTTTTTGCAGGGATTTTCTGGTGTTCGGTGCTTGTGTTTGCTGCAGCCGCGGCGGACACATATCTGGTCTGCGTCAGCAACGAAGGATCGGGGGACGTATCGATCATCGATCCCATCAAACAGGAAGTCGTCGCCAGCGTTCCTGTGGGCAAACGGCCGCGTGGCATCCAGGGCAGTCCGGATGGCCGATTGCTCTATGTCGCCGTGAGCGGCACGCCTAATCTCGGTCCGCCGAAATTGGACCCACAGGGTAATCCCATTTTCGACAAAAAAGCGGAGACCAAAAATACCGATTCAGCGGCCGATGGGATTGCGGTGCTGGATTTGCTCGCGCGCAAGCTAGTGAAAAAGCTACCCGCGAGCACCGACCCGGAACAGTTCGCGTTGGGGGCGAACGGCCGAAAGCTGTATATCGCCAACGAAGACGCGGCGACGCTCAGCATTTTGAATGTCGACTACGGCGATGTGGAACATGTCATCCCGGTGCACGAGGAACCAGAAGGGGTGGCCGTGAGCCCGGACGGCCGTTATGTGTATGTGACTTGCGAGACGCGCGGGGAAATTTGTGTGATCGACGCGCGCAACAGTCGAAAGGTCGCCGAGTTTACCGTGGGTGGACGGCCGCGCAACGTTGCTCTTCTGCCGGATAGTTCACGCGCATTCATCCCTTCGGAATCGAGCGGCAAGATTCATGTGGTTGATGTTGCGCGGCATGAGGTATTGCAGACCATTGCGTTGCCCGGCGGCTCACGGCCGATGGACGTGAAGATTGGCAGGGACGGCAAGAAACTTTATGTCAGTAATGGACGCGCTGGAACTATATCAGTGATCGATACACACACACTCCGTGTGCTGAACACCATCAAGGTGGGTGTGCGACCATGGGGTTTAGGTTTATCGCCGGACGGTAAATTGCTTTACGTGGCCAACGGACCGTCAAATGACGTGACAACGATTGATTTGAATACCGAAACAGAGATCAAGCGCGTCCGCGTCGGGCAATCTCCCTGGGGAATCGCGATCGTTCGCAAGCTGCCGGATGCAAATCCGAGCGCCGCCTTTTAAGTGGATTCCTTCTTGACGTCGCAAAGACTGGATTCGGACTTCTCTGTCATGTGCCAGACGACGCTGAACGTGCCATCCGTTTCAAGCACGACAGCGTGCACGGCTTCAAAGGGTCCCAGGCCTTCCGAGCGAACGGCAGCGCGGACTTCCTCTTCGGTGACGCGCTCGCGGCTGAGCGCTTTCTCGATAAATTTACCGCGATAAGCCAATAATCGGGGCTCTCCGTTCACAATTCTTTCCAGGCGATGCGAGCGGATGGTCAGCCACGAAATCAGGACTTGTAAACCAATGAGAGTCGCAGCCCCGAACAGCCCATGAGAAAGTGTGACCTCTTTGTGCAGAATCGTGCTGGAGAGGATAGACCCAAGTGCCACGACAAACACGAAATCAAACACGTTCATCTTCGCGAGCGTGCGCTTCCCGGCCAGGCGAATGAACGTGATTAAGCCGACATAAGCCGTGACGCTCAGAACGGCCACACGTGCGATCTCGCTCCAGTTCTTAAAAAAGATGGGAGTGTCCTCCATAACGAGCTCATCTCAGCGTGCTGGCTTCCCAACGCAGGACCCGGCTTTCGGATTCCCGCATCCAACCGGCAAAGAGCGCAAGGCCCGCAACGATGTAAACCAGACCGGCTGGCATCCACATAATCAGTCCGCCGAGGCGTTGGTCTTCAAGAGGTGTGAGTCCCCACGAAGCGGTCGTTCCCGCATAAACAGGATACCACACGATATTCGCGAAAGTGAGCAGCGCGCCAAGCAAGCCGCTGTGAAGTGCGGTCGTGAACATGAACAGGACGGCGACGCCGTAGCCCATGAGCTTTTGACGGCCATCAATGACGGCCCACCAGAACAGAAGCGCGGAACCCAGGAAACTGATGTGTTGGAGGGCGTGCACGAACTCGCTTTTGAGTGTCGCTTGAAAGAGGGCCGGGATGTGCCAGGCCCAAAGCGCCAGGGCATGAATCAACCATGCGACGAACGCATTAGTCACAAAGCGCCATGTTCTCTGCCACCATGGAGTTGCTGTGCAGGACACTAACGCGCCGACCCAGGGACGCGGCAGACCTTTGAGAAATGCAATCAGCGGTCGTCCGAGCACGAGCAAGGGCGCCGCAACGAGCATCAGGATCTCGTGCTGCGTCATGTGCGCGGAAAACAGGACCGAGCCCCAGGGATGCAGCGGCGATACGAGCGCCATAAACAAGGCCAGCCATCCCCCGGCGAACGACCATGCTTCCCACGTTCGAATGCCATGTCCGGGTTGCATCACAGACCACAGCCGCCGCAAGCCACGCGCGTACAGCCACGCTGACAAAATAAGACCAAGCCACGAAAATGGTTCCCATGCCCACGTGGTCCAGAGTTCGTCAAGGTTCCGCGGACGCGCCGGGGACAGCAGGTGCGGTTCGCTACCGTGCGCCAGCAAAACGCCAGGAGTGAGCAACAGCATAGCGCAGGCGCGCTTCATTTGAGACAGGGATCGACCACAAACACGGGAATCCATTGCGCGAGAATCACTAGAAAGAAGAAGATGTTGATCAAGGTGCCAATCACGGCCATGAACCGCGCGCGGTCCGGGGCAGCCTCGAGATGTTCGTGAACGCGCGGGCTTTTGTGCCAGTGCACGGCCGAGACAATCCCGGCCCAGGCTGTGAGTGTTAGCAGTGCCAGGCTGGCCACGTGTATCGGCCACTCCGTGTGCAATCCGCAGATCCACGGCGAAATGACAAACAGCACATGCAGATGGAGCGCCCATGCCACCGCACCCCCGAGATTGCCAAACCAAAGCGCAAGCTCGTTCGGGCGAACTCGCGCCGCAGCATCAGATTTCGTTTCCATCCTTTCCATACGTTCAGAATATTCGCGGCCCCCAATACACGAGGGCGTAAAGCGGCACCCAGACGCCCACTACCCAGTACCAATAAATCGCGACCAACCGCACGTCCAATGCGCGTTTCAGGTCTAGTGGGCGCCTGAAAAGCCAGGTGGCAAGCACCATGCACTCCAGGGTCATAGCGGTCAGATGCAACAGGTGTATGATCAGGATCGTCCATGCAATGGATGCGTAAGCGTTGGCGTCCCATTTAAAGTACAAAGACGGGAATTCACAAAAGCGCACGGTGATCGCACCCAGGCCAAAAGCGATGCACACGCCCCAATAAAAATTTACGCGGGATTGCGCCGGCGGAATACGCGCGGCGGCAAGCTCCGCCATCCGCATCGGAATGCAACTAATGATCAGCAACAGGAGATTGACGCTGGGTATCAAGAGTGCAGGACGTGTGTCATAAACAATTGGAAACTGGTCCACGCGTGGCGGGGGCCAGGTGTTGAAGTTTTTTCGAATGTAAAAATAACTTGCAACCAGAATCCCGAACATGACGGTCTCGATGACCAGCAACAATAGGTTCCCCCACCACAGCGGAGCGCGATGATCGAGTCTCTCAGAAGGCAAACGCGAGGCGTCAATTGTAGTCGCAGCATTCATCGGAGTTGCGGCTGGAGGTCAGGGCGTTTTAGCTCGGCGCTGACCGGTTCATGCGGTTCGGCGCCCTGCCAGAACCATCCGAAGAGCACCAGAAATGTTAGGCCCATGGCGACCAGCAGATAGACCGGATGAAACACAGAAATTACGAAAGGCACGCCCGCTGCGAGCGCGAGCAAAGGCGGCCAGATTGAATCGCCCGGTAAGTGGTAGCGATGATCCGGAACCGCGTCGAGCATTGACGTAACGAGCGTTTCGCGTTGCACCGTGCTGAGTCCAGTGACTACCGGCGATTCTTCGAATCCTTCCCAGAGCGGATACATACCTTTGACGACCGGAATATGCAGGTAGTTGTAAGCCGGCGGCGGCGAGCTGGTTGCCCATTCCAGGCTGGCGCCTCCCCACGGATCGCGACCCGCCACGAGACCGTGTCGTCGGCTCCAAACGACATTGCCGACGAAGATGAGCACGCTGAGCCCAATAGTGGCCGCCCCAAGTGTCGCCAGAAAATTTAGTGTGCCCCAGCCTGTCTCAGGCGCGTAAGTATAGATGCGACGGGTCATGCCCTGCAGCCCGAGTTGGTGCATCGGAAAGAACGTGAGATGAAAGCCTACGAACAACAGCGCGAAATTTATTTTCCCCACGCTCTCGCTGAGCATGCGCCCTGTCCACTTCGGGTACCAGTAATAGAACGCCGCGAATAACGGGAACACCGAGCCGCCAATCAATACGTAGTGCAGATGCGCGACGACGAAGAACGTGTCATGCACTTGCAGGTCAACAGAGATGGACGCGAGAATCACTCCGGTGAGACCGCCAATGAGGAAAGTCGCAAAGAATCCAAGGATGAAGATGAGCGGTGTTTTAAATTGCGGTTTCCCGCTCCATAATGTCGCTATCCAGCAAAAGAATTGAACCCCGGTAGGAACGGTGATCAACATGCTGGACGCGGTGAAGAAACTCTGGCCCATTTCGGAGACGGGGGTGGCGAACATATGATGCACCCACACACCAAAACCGATGAAGGCCGTTGCGATGAGTGAAAGTATCAACGCGGGCTGTCCCACGGCTTTGCGGCGCGCGAATTCAGGGATCAGATAGGAGATCATGCCCGTGGCTGGCAGAAAAATGATGTACACCTCGGGGTGGCCGAAGAACCAAAACAGATGCTGCCAAAGCAGTGGATCGCCTCCCTCCG
>DATENK010000689.1:0-5739 GCA_035275085.1 Verrucomicrobiia bacterium
CAGCATGACAAAGTAATACGCCGCGACGGCAGGATGGCGGAGCTGCTTTTCTTTCAAAGTCTCCATGGCCCGCAGCGCCTCAGTCGTTTTGCCTTCGGTGAACAACGCGAATGCGTAGGTCGTATTGAGCGCGGCATTATCGGGATTTTTTTGGTGGAGTTTCACGGCCAGGCGCCGCGACGCGCTATCGCCTGTTAAAAGTAAACCGAGGCTCGCGTAATTGTTCGCCGCGACCAGATCGTTTGGGTTCAATTCAAGGGCGCGCTTGGCCACCCGATGCAATCCGCGGCTGTTCGACTTGGCTTTATAAAGACGCTGCAAGGCGGTGAGCGCTTCTTTGGCGTTTTCGTTTCCATTCGCGACGACCCACCACGCTTCGGCGGCCTCTTCATCGTAGCCCCAGCCCTCGGCCAATCGGGCGATAGCAGCAAGGTAGTCCGGACGCGATTTGGTGGCTTTGATGGCTGCGGCCCAGACTGTTTGCGATTCCATTGAAGAACGATCGGCCGGAGTCAGGTGCCGGAGCGCATGGCATTGCACGGCCAGGCGCAGGAATTCTTCCGGGCCCCAATCCTTCCCGTCGACCCAGGCGAGCAGCGCGGTCCAATCCTGCAGAAAACTGTACGTCTCGGCAATCGCGAGCGGCATGGGATGGGCCTCCCGCACTTCGGGTGGCAAGGCCAGTCCCCATTCGAGGGCCTTAGCTGCCAGCGCGTGTCGATTCATCCAGGTGACGAGGGCAGCGGCAGTGCCGGCCGATTTTTCCGCAATTTTTTGCCCGTCGCGCAGGGCCACCGCACCGTGGTCGGTTTTGTGAGTCGCTTCGAGGTAGAGCAGGAGATCCGAGAAGGTGGCGGTTTTTTCCGCGCGCAATTCGCTCGCCCAGTTTTCTGCCGTCGTCAGGGCATTATTTGCCAAAGCGTCGGACGTCAACGCGCGCAGCGCTTCGGATCGAAGCGAAGCGTTGGTTGCGAGGCGAGTGAGCTCCGCGCGAGCTTTTTCCCGTGTCGAGAGGTCCGCGGAAGTTAGCTGAAGGGCGGCTAGGTTGAGCGCGAGCTGGTCGTTTTGCGGCTCCAGCTTCAGGGCTGCGGAAAATTCGGCTTCGGCGACCGCTGGCTTGCGCTCCGCAACCGCGAGCGTGCCGGCGAGCTGATGGTATCGGACATTTGCAGATGTTGAGTTCTGCACGGCATCGAGAGCGCGATGAGCGAGTGCGAGCTGTCCAAATTTAAGCGCCGTGGCGGCGAGCGCGATTTGGTTTGCAGTCTCCTTAGGTTCTAACGCGGTGACGTGTTCCCGCCAGGAAAGCGCTTCTTCGCGGCCGGCCAGCTCGGCAGTTTCGGCCATGATTCGGCAGGCGGTGACGCTTTTTGGATCAAGCTGCAGGAGATGTCGCGAGACGAGCACGGCGCTTTGGTAGTCCGCCTTCGCGAAAAAGTCCTGGGCTTGCCGTGCGAGGTGGTGTCTGCGCCACGTTGCGTAACCGCGATAACCACCGAAGCCGAGACCAATCGCGACGAGCCCTACGACAAGGCGTCGTCCCCATCGTTTATAGAACTCGCGCCGCTCGATGGCGCGGACGTTACCAAAGCAATCGTTATTTCCTGAACTTTGCACTGTGGCGAAGAATGAGCACGGCTGCGAGGACGCAGGAACCCAGTGCGCTCCAGACGGGGTTGAGCTCGGGAACAGGCGTGAAGCTGAAGTCGTAGAGGCCCACATGCTGAAAGGTGGGGTTCGCGAACTCGGCTCCGCTTCCGTAGGTGAACGTGAAGGCGGTAATCGCATTGGCTCCGAAGGAAATGGTGACGTTACCGGCGCCCGTGTTAGTGCCCGTGTCATTGGCGCTGGCGGTGCCAGTCACTACCTGTCCCAACCCGGTTCCGGTCCGCGTGTTGGTCGCGCTGGTAGTGATCGTAGGCGCGATCCAGGTGATGCCATCAGCGGCGAGGCCCTTGATGTTGGTGAGCTGATCCTGATACGTGTTGCCGGAGGCACTGGCATAATCGATATCGAAAAGCGTGAAAGTCAGGTTCGAAATCCCGGAAGTGTACTGCGGCGAGAACGTGAGGGTGATGGTGACTGATTGCGTGTTATTAGCCAGGTTGAGCGCGAGGATGAGCGTATTCTGCGTGGTTCCCAAACCGCCTTGGAAAGTCTGCCCCACCGCAGGCGTTTGCGGCGTCCCGGGCCCAATGTCCTGTTGAAACACCGCCCCGTTGTTTCCCACGGCGGTAATCGTAACGTCGGTGCCGGTATGGGTGCTGTCGATTTCGTACGAGTTTGGCGCGGGCGTTCCATCCGGGTTATTGACCCAGGTCTGCGAGTCCCAATCCAAAGTCACGCCCTGCGCGCCGGCGGACGAGATCAAAATGGAAAGGAGAATGGCGCTAAAGCGTCGGAACAACCACATAAGGAGAGACCAGTCGCTTTCATAGCAACGCGTATGCCCCCTGGTGGTATTTGCCGGGAAGGTCTTGCCCGAGAAACGCAATCAGGACTTGGTGTTGGCGTGGCCCTGCGTAAGTCTCTTCGCCATGGCCCTTGCTGGGAAAACGCAATGGATTTTGCCGGCGTTACTGTGGTTGTGGCTGGGCGTGCATCTGCAACAGGAATGGAGTCTTAACTCGCAATACAGTTATGGGTGGGCGGTGCCCTTCCTAGGGGCGTTGATTCTCTATTTGCGGTGGCAGCGAGCGCCGCGACCGGTTGCGCCCGACAAGCGACTGCGCGCGATCGGCATAATCTGGCTTCTCTTGTTGTTGCTCCTGCCGATACGGTTGGTCGAAGAAGCAAATCCAGATTGGCGGTTTCTTAGCTGGCTGCTCGCTCTCGATATCGTAGCGGTCTCGCTTTTGTGGATGTTCATGGCGGGTGGTTTCCCCTGGCTAAAACATTTCGCGTTTCCATTCTGCTTTCCGCTCGTGGCCGTGCCGTGGCCGGTCCAATTCGAGAACAGCGTCGTTCACACCATGATGCGTGGCGTCGCGTCAGTTGCGGTTGAGATTGCCGGCTGGTTTGGCATCGGGGCATACCAGCTGGGCAATGTCATTCAATTGCGCAGTGGATTTGTCGGTGTGGATGAAGCGTGCAGTGGCGTGAAAACCCTGCAGGCCGGCATCATGGTGGCCCTGGTCTTGGGCGAGTTTCTCCAGCTGCGGGCGCGTCGCCGGTTTGCGTTGTTGGTGCTCGGATGCGGCTGGGTCTTTCTGTGCAACATCTTGCGCGCGACGGCGCTGGTTTTTGTCGCTGCAACGAGGGGCTTGGAGACACTGGGTCGCTGGCATGACTCGATCGGCACAGTCGCCTTGCTGGGAGGGATGGCAGGCTTGTTTCTTTTGGCGTGGTTTTGGAGGTCGGACCTGCCAATGGTCGACGTTGCGTCAGAGCGATCGCCGAGGGTTCCGGCGTTCCCCAAACAATGGTTTGCGCTGCTCTGGCTCGGTTTCACCTTTGCGGGAACCGAACTCTGGTACCGCTTCCATGAACGCAGTCTGCTTGAGCGGCCGGCGTGGCGGGTCGTCTTGCCAAACGACGGGACCGCTTTTAGACCGTTGCCTATTCCTGAAAGCACGCGCGTAATCCTTCGTTACGATCAGGCCATGAGCCTCGAATGGGAGCAGCCGCCGCACACGCGGTGGTGGACGTTCTTTGCGCACTGGAAGCCGAGACGGGCTGCGCTTCAACTCGTCCGCAGTCATTCGCCCGAAATTTGCCTTCCTGCCGTTGGTCGCACGTTTCGGGGTATGCGTACCAGCGTCGCGGTAACCCTTGGAGATCTCGCACTCGATTTTCGCGCTTACGAATTCGAGCAAAACGGGCAGCCACTGTTTGTCTTTGTCTGCATTCAAGAGGACAAACGGGCGGTGTCAGGACGAGCCGATTCCGGAGAATGGAACCTCCGTGGCCGGTTGGTCGCGGCGTGGCAAGGCAAACGCAATCTCGGCCAACGGATGCTCGAGATAGCTGTGACGGGATTCGATGACTTCGACGAAGCGCGCAGTGCGCTCGCAAAGACCGCTGAGAAGATTGTGCGTCGAGGGGATGCTACGGGCTGACCACCGGTAGGACAGGGGGCTGGGTGACGAGCGGCGGGCTCATCGTTCCGATCGAGTTGTCCGCGTAGATATCTGGTACCTCGCTTGTGCTGAGCATCGAGAGTGGCATCTCGCCGAATGCACTCACCTCCGCGACCTCGAACCCGCGAACGTCGGCTCGCTCCGCTGGTGTCCAGCGTAGAGCGATGTAGCGGGCACCTTTCGGATCGAAATCGACCGCAGCCTTTCCGCCGGCGGCCTGGTCCGTGACGGACGCGACTGGTGTGCGGCCACGGAGATCGGCCGGATTCTCGGTAAGCTCCGGGAGGAGAAACACGTCGAGTCGGCCCCGCTGCATTTTGTAGACTGCGCTAACGCGATGGAGACGTTCCCGTTCGGCGAGCTCGATGACGACTGTAGGTTGAGGATCGCCTGGGCCGAACTCGAACGAAGTAACCACATCGTCGTCGATCATGCGTTTTGCGAACGCTTGCGCTCCTGAGCTTACGAAAACGATTCGGGCGTTCGCATACAGATTGGCGAAGTTGAAATTCAACATGTCTTCCAGCCGCCGGGTCGCTGTTTTATTGGTAATGCGCGTCACGCCCCGTTGCCTCGCCGCAAATTTTTGCAGCGATTGTCCGCCATAGAGACCCAGAGCGGCAACGCGCCCGCCTTGCACGACATGAAACGTCAGCTTTACGTGGCGGG
This sequence comes from Verrucomicrobiia bacterium, assembly GCA_035275085.1. GTDB lineage: Bacteria > Verrucomicrobiota > Verrucomicrobiia > Limisphaerales > DATENK01 > DATENK01. Next base: position 4,749 of record DATENK010000689.1, read on the forward strand.
CTTCTATCCCAAGCAGCGGTAAATCAATCAGCCGTTTTCCTGAAAATGCCGTACTTCCATTTAACTCCTGCCACTTCGCGCTTTGAGCCGGAAGTCGATAATTCGAAACCGCGAGGGTGACGTCACCTTGCGCCGCGCCGTTTTCATTCACGAACGAGAATCGGTCGAGCATCGACGTGCGCGGAAACGAGATAACAAAAGTCGTGTCTCCTTCCGCGAGTGGGTAACTAAGAGTGTCGTCGTCGAAAAGCAGCGTCGTCGCGCTCGCGACTGTCTCGGATTTGGTGGAGGCGACGACGGTGTGGCCATCCGGACCAATCTGCTCGATCGTCGCACCGCAATTCATGCGGGCCAGGTTCTTCGCCGGATTGCTTGTGTCGTCCACGACCGTGCCAGCCGTTTCGCCACCAATTGCGGATTTCGTCAACATCACCAAACTGACAAGCACGGTGAGGTAACTGGCGCGCAGAAGTCGGCAGGGGCAAAACCAGATCATACTGGGGTCCTCCGAAAGCTAGGACCGAGCCAATTCCGGCGTTTTTTTACAAACCGTTGGCGGATGGGAGTTTATTCCCGATTCCGGTAAATTGGTCCTGATCCCCAAGACCCGGGCATCCTTAGTCGGAGCGGGCGGCGATTTTCCTTGCTGAACGGTTCTTCTCATAGAAGAATCGCCGTCAATCGCCTAACCTTGAAACAACAGTTTTTGGAATCCCAACGGACCTCGGCCGAATCTGCGCGAGGTGATGAGGACGCCCCTCCGCGTCTCAAACCGCTTGGTATTACTTCTGCTAACCTTCACCGGACCGACACCCACATGAGTCACGCAGTTCCTTTTTCTCCTTTCGTTCGCAGGCTCGGCCTCGCTCTCATTGGATCATTGCTTTTCGCGGTCAGCGCTGCGCGGGCACAAGACGCAATTCGGCCGTCTTTGGCGGGTGAAGCCGCTGCGGAAGCGCGGCGCCAGGCGATCGACAAAATCCCGTACAAT
>DATENK010000690.1:0-4778 GCA_035275085.1 Verrucomicrobiia bacterium
AAACATCCAGCATGGCCCAAGGGCCGATCACGTCAATCACCCGATAGATTTGCGTGCGCTCGCGCTGCCAGCGGCGGGAACCCGCGGTACTGACCAGAAAAAAAAGGCCGAGCAATTTCATCAGTGGAATAAGGATACTGGCCAGAAAAACAATCACGGCGATAAACCACATTCCGTCCTGAAAGAGGCGCACACAGCCGTCCCACACGGTGCTCTCGGAGTAAGCGCCGTAGAATTCCATGCGCAGGATGGGATAGATGTTGGCCGGCACATAAAGGACGAGCGCCGCGAATGACAACGCGGCCGTGCGCTGACGACTGTTCAGTTTCCGCTCGGAGATTTTGCTTCGGCACCTGGGACAGACGGCCCTCGTGCCAGGTTCGAGATCGCCGGTCTCGACCGACAAGTCGCACGACCGGCACAGAACCACCGCTGGCATAATGTTAATTATATACCCCTCGGTACGTTTCCGGGCTGGGTAGTGGACCTTAGTTCGTCAGTGGGAACGCCGCAGTCGTGCGATTAAACACTAAGTTAAGCTTTGCCTGCATAAAGGCCTTGTGATTGATTTAGGGCTGCATGGTAACGAAGGCCATTCCGGCGCGGCGGGCGGACCCGGTAGTGCAGTTTTCGGTGTTTACTGCGAATAAACTGGGCCGTTTGCATGATTTGATCAGCCTCCTGGGCAATCATTCCGTGCACGTGCTCGCGCTGACGGTGCTGGATACGACAGACAGCACGATTATTCGGGCAGTGGTGGACGACCCGGAAAGAGCCCGCGATCTCTTGAAGGAGAACGACTTCCCATTCACCGAAAGCAAGCTGCTGGTGGTAGAAGTGGACGCGGCAACGGAACTTCAGAAGGTCATCCAGGCGTTGCTCGAAGCCGAGATCAACATCAACTACCTGTATTCCTTCATTCCGCATCCCCGGGGAAAATCCTTGCTGGCCTTGAGCATGGAAGACAACGAAATCGGTGAGCAATGCCTGAAAAGGCAGGGTTTTTCCGTGCTGCGGCAGACCGATATTTCGCGGTAGCCGACTGGATGAATGCCAGCCTCGGGTTCTCCGTCAACAGCACTACCATGAAAACTGCATCACTATTGATTTTTGGGGCAGCGCTCCTTCTAAACGGCTGTGCGATTGAGATTGGGAACCGTGGACCGAGCAAGGACACGCTAGGCCAGCAACTCGTCGACTTAAAGAAAGCCAAAGACTCTGGCGCGCTTTCGGACAGCGAATACGAAGCGCAAAAAGGGAAGCTTCTCGGGGCTAAATAAACTCGTTGATCAGGGCTTCGAGCATTTCCTGGCGGCCGCTGGCGTTGGGGGCGGGTTCGCCTTTCTTGGCGATGTAGGCGTCGAGTTCGGCGAAGTCGGTTTTGCCTTTTTCGATTTTTGCGCCGATGCCGCTGTCCCAGGAGTTGTAGCGTTCGGTGACGAATTGTTCGAGGCGACCGTCTTTGCGGATGGCGGCGGCGATCTTCAGGCCACGCGCGAAGGTGTCCATGCCGGCGATGTGCGAATAGAACAGGTCCATCGGTTCGAAACTTTCGCGGCGGGGCTTGGCATCGAAGTTTGTGCCGCCAGTGGTGAGGCCGCCCATCTTCAGGATGGACAGCATGGTTTGCGTGGTAAGGTAAAGATCGGTCGGGAATTGGTCGGTGTCCCACCCCAAAAACATGTCACCCATGTTGGCGTCGATTGACCCCAGCGCGTCGGCGGCTATAGCTACTTCCAATTCATGCTGCATGCTGTGACCGGCGAGCGTGGCGTGATTGGTTTCGATGTTCAGTTTGAAGTGGTCGAGCAAATCGTATTCGCGCAGAAAATTCAGACAGGCAGCGGCATCGGAATCGTACTGGTGCTTGGTGGGTTCCTTGGGTTTGGGCTCGATATAAAACTGGCCTTTGAAACCGATCTTCTTCTTGTAATCGACGGCCATGTGAAGGAAACGCGCGAGATGATCCAGTTCGCGCTTCAAGTCCGTATTCAGCAAGGTGGAGTAACCTTCGCGCCCGCCCCAGAACACGTAGCCCTCACCGCCGAGTTGCAGGGTGATCTCCATGGCTTTCTTCACCTGCGCGGCGGCGTACGCGAAAACGTCTGCGTTGCAACTCGTGGCAGCGCCATGCACGTAACGGGGATGCGCGAACAGGCACGCGGTGCCCCAGAGGAGCTTTATGCCCGTGCGTTCCTGTTCCTCGCCGAGCACCTGGGCGACAGCGTCGAGATTGCGGTTTGATTCGCGAAGGTTTGTGCCTTCGGGAGCGACGTCGCGATCGTGAAACGCATAAAATGGCGCGCCGAGTTTCTCCATGAACTCGAAAGCCACGCGCACGCGCTTTTGCGCGTTCTTAACCGATTCGGTGCCGTCGTCCCAAGGGCGGATAGCGGTGCCGACGCCGAAGGGATCGCTCAGGCGATTGCGGAAGGTGTGCCAATAAACGACCGAGAAGCGCAGATGGTCCTCCATGCGCTTGTCTTCGACCATTTCATCGGGGTTGTAGTGCTTGAAAGCGAGCGGATTTTTGCTTTTGGGGCCTTCGTAGCTGATCTTTGCGACTTTCGCGAACGTCATGCATTCAGAGTAACTTTCGACAGCGCGCGCTGTCGATATTTTTGGTTGGACTGTTCGGGTAAATCAGTTTTGTTTAAGTGTTGGTTTTCATGGGGAAAGCAGGCGGTGAAGGTATTTGGCAAGATCGTTTTCGGCTTCTAGCCGAGAACGTAACCGATCACGCCATGTTCCTGCTCGATGCGAGCGGACGTGTAGTGGAGTGGAATATCGGTGCGAAGCGGTTGCTCGGCTACTCCTTGGAGGAGATATTGCATCAACACTTTGCCGTTTTTTTTCCGCCCGAGGAGCGCAAAGCGGGGAAGCCCAAGGCTGAATTGCGGGTCGCAAAGCAGCGCGGGCGCTCTGAGTGCGAAGGTTGGCGCGTGCGCAAGGATGGTTCACGTTTTTGGGCGAGAGAAATTGTAACCCCAATCCGGGCAAGCTCCGGCAAGCTAACCGGGTTCGCCAAAATCACACGAGACCTCACCGAACGCCGGGAAGCTGAAGACGCCTTGCGCATGATGAACGAAAGCCTGGAACGGCGCGTGCGCGAGAGAACATCGGCGCTTGAGAGTTATCAGCGCGAACTCAAATCGCTGGCACTCCAGCTTAGCCGCACGGAAGTACAGGAGCGGCATCGCCTGGCGGCCGATTTGCACAGTAACCTCGCGCAACTGCTGGCGCTCTGCCAAATCAAGCTCGCATCACTTGACACTTTTTCAACGCGGGACAAAGCGGACAAGGTTCTCGAAAGCGTCCGGGATTACGTAGAACGAGCGATTCGATACACGCGTTCGCTCATGTCGCGGCTTAGTCCTCCGGTGCAGAAACGCAAACACCTGGGGTGGGCAATCAAGGCGGTCGTTGACGAGATGCGCACTTACGGGCTGCAGGTAGAGCTGGAAGATGATTGCAAACGCAAGCCGGTCGATCCGGAGGTGCTCGGGCTCTTGTATCAGGGGGTTCGCGAACTGTTGTTCAATGTGCTGAAGCATTCGCATTCGAATCGCGCAAAGATTGTGCTGCGTTGCGTCAGCGATGTCGTGGAAGTTCACGTGCGCGATTTTGGGATTGGTTTTCCGCGCACCAGCCGAACCCGGAAGAGGCTTTTCGGCTTCGGCTTGCTGCACCTTCGCGAACGCCTCGCCTTGCTGGGAGGGCGCCTGGAAATCCTGCCTCACGGCCCGAAAGGGACGCACATCCTGCTGGCTGTGCCGCGAAAGAACCTGCGCTTGCATTCGGGAGATGCCGGATTGTTCAGGAACCGAGCAAGGACCGCAGAAGCGCCGATTCGCGTCCTGATTGTGGACGATAACGAATTGATGCGTGAAGGACTGCGCAAAGTATTGGGCGAACAGCAAGACCTGCACGTGGTCGGCGAAGCCAGCAACGGTGAACTCGCCGTGTCATTGGCACGCCGCCTCAAACCGGACGTGGTCCTGATGGATGTCAATATGCCGGGGATGGACGGCATCGAAGCCACGCGGAGAATTCACCGTCAGGTTCGCAGCACGTGCGTGATTGGATTCTCCATCCATGAGGACAAGTACACGGCCGAAGCGATCAAGCGCGCAGGGGCGTCCGCGTACGTCACCAAACAGGAAAATCCGGACAAACTGTACGAGGTCATCCGGCATCACTCGCGGGCACGCGCCCAATGATCCGGGTAACGGCCCGCCAGGGTTTTGAGGTCTTCGGCGTGCACAGGCTTGATGAGGAAGGTGTGCGCGCCTCGCTCGCAGGCTTCGACCACGGCTCGCAACTGGCTGCGTTCACCCACGGCGATAACGAGAAGGTCCTTGTAATATGATTGACTGTGTATCCAGTCCAGAAACTCCATGCCGTCACCGTCGGGCGCCTGGGATATATTCAGCAGGACGATGCAATCCTGATCGCGATCGGCGAGGTGGCGTTGGGCTTCGGTGCCACTTTTGAGGGTGGCTGATGGATTGGCAAAGCCCGCCTCGCGCAAGCATTCCTTGAGTGCCCGTGCGTCCGCCACCTTAGATTCTACGATCAGAACCTTTTTCATGCCCCAATTAATAAGACCCCAGTAGAATTACGAGGTTCCTTTGAGTCAACTCGGAAGGTAACGTGGTTCCGTTCGTGCCCACCTCCCTCTTCCGCGTATTATAGCATAACTACTGTCCCTGCAAACCGCCTTTGCTCTGGCCTTTCACCCGGGTGCCAATTACAACGATTCTTTCATGGGCGCAGCG